>SGZB01000028.1 GCA_004321735.1 Flavobacteriales bacterium
TGCAAATTTAAAATAATTTTTATTATTACTAAATACTATTTCTCATTAATACATCAAATAAAAAACACCCATTATTAATGAGTATTTCTAATACATTAGAATACATAACATTATATACAATGATCTATAATGGGATGATCATTTTCGTTTCTATAATTTGCAATTAAAGTAATATCATCTTTTGTAGAATATTTTGTTCCATCTACATAAGTTATAGTTGTTTTACCTCCTATCACTTCAATCTTCTCTATATTATTTAATGATTTCACTAATCAAATATAATTATTCAATTCTCATTTCTAAAATTTCCCAATAATCAATATTACAACTACTAACCTTAATAGTAATTTTTAATTTTCTATATATAGTTGGGTTTGAATTATTTAAAATAAAATTTAGTTCTAGTAAATATTAATTTTGTTTAATTAATTTCGTTGTGATAATTTATTGAATTGAATTTTAAAAAATATAATAGACTCCTAGGTTTTTTAAGCGGATTCTGTGCCTTTATTGTATACCTTTTAACTGTAGAACCAACCGCAAGCTATTGGGATTGTGCAGAATACATCTCAACTTCTGCAAAACTTCAAATTGGACACCCACCAGGCGCACCTTTATTTCAAATGCTAGGAGCTGTGTTCTCAATACTAGCTTTTGAAAATACACAAATTGCTTATGCAATTAATATGATGTCAGTTACATCTAGTGCATTAACTATTGTATTTATGTTTTGGTCTGTAAGTTTGCTGGGTAAGAAAATTCTAAAAGTAAAAAGTGAAATCAGTTCTGAAGAAAGTTTTAAAATTTTTGGAGCAGCTTTTCTAACAACATTTACCTTTATGTTCACTGATAGTTTTTGGTTTAATGCTGTTGAAGCTGAAGTCTATGCCATGGCTACTCTAATTCTCTCTGTTTTATTTTGGTTAGGGTTAAAATGGGAAAGTGAGTTTGAAAATGAAAGATCTGACAAATGGCTAATACTCATTTCATTTGTTATTGGATTATCATTTGGAGTACATTTTATGGGATTGCTAGCGATACCTTCAATAGGCCTTATTTATTATTTTAAAAAGTATTCAAATTTTGAATTAAAAAGTTTTTTAATAGCAAATGTTGTTTCGGTTTCAGTTTTACTTTTCATTTTTAAGTTATTATTACCCTCAACCTTAAAATTGTTTGGTTACTTAGAAGTATTTTTTGTTAATGATCTAGGTCTTCCATTTAACTCAGGGACAATATTTTCGGCATTTCTTGTAATATTTATACTTTATAAATCAATAAGCTACAGTAAAAAAAAGAAACTATATACATTAAACACACTTCTTCTTTGCATTACATATATTTTTATTGGATTCTCATCTTGGATGATGATTCCAATCAGATCAAATGCAGAAACAGTAATCAATGAGAATTCACCAAAAGATGCAAGATCTCTCCTTGCTTATTATAACTTAGAACAGTATCCTGACACTTACCTATTTTATGGACCTATGTTCTCTGATGCATATGCAGGTCAGGATGCAGAACAGCCTTATAAAGACGATAAACCTAAGTATGAAAGAGATGAAACTTTAAATAAATATATTATAGTAAATGACTGGAAGAATGGTAAAATAAATTCAAATAGCTCACACAGAGGGTTTTTTCCAAGAATGTGGAGTTCAGATAATGCTGAGAACTACATGAAATATTATGGATTTTTAGATTTTGAAATCAAAAGAGAGTACAGACAAAATGATCAATTAAATCAAATCGTAACAAATTTTAAAGATGAAATTAACAACAATGATGTAGATGCTGATGAAATGACTCAATTCTTCTCAAATTATGCTAGTTATTTAGATATTGAAAAACCTGGTTTAATGGCTAATTTAAATTATTTCATTTCATATCAATTAGTTCATATGTATATAAGATATTTTATGTGGAATTTTTCAGGGAGACAAAATGATAATCAATGGAAGTTTGACATTGAAAATGGAAACTGGATTTCTGGAATTAATTTTATTGATGAATATAGACTTGGTTCGCAAGATAATTTACCAAAAGATGTTTTGAATAATAAAGCTCGGAATAAATACTACATGATTCCTCTAATTCTTGGAATTTTAGGATTTGTACTTGTATTTAGAAATGATTTTAAAACTTTTTGGCCTCTATTTTTACTATTTATTTTCACTGGGATAGCACTTAAATTTTATTTAAATGAGAGAGTTTTTGAGCCAAGAGAGAGAGACTATGCTTTGGTAGGATCATTTTATGCTTTTTCAATATTTGTTGGTTTTAGTTTTATATACATATATAATTATTTTAAGAAATTCTTTAAGACTAAAATTGCCTCCGTATCAACTATTATAATCACTATATTAAGCCCTCTACTTTTAGCTTTCAATAATTGGGATGATCATGATAGATCAGAAAGATATACAGCTCAATCACTTGCAAAAGCTTACTTAGACTCTATTGATGAAGATAAGCAAGCAATCATTTTTACAATTGGAGATAATGATACCTTCGCATTGTGGTATGCTCAAGAGATCGAAGAGCACAGAACAGATGTAAGAACTATTAATACAAGCTTAATTGCTACAGACTGGTATATGGATCAAGTTAAGAGAAGAGCATATTCAAGTGACCCAATAAAATCAAAATTAAAACATAAACAATACGCTCATGGAATCAGGGATTATATAAAATATGAGCCGCTTATTGATTCTGTAAGATGGGATATTAAAGACTTCATGAATTGGATCAGTAGTGATAACGAAAGAACAAAGTATAAGTTTTTATTACAACAATATGGCTATGAGCAAAGTGATCTTAACGAGGTTCCTGCGTTTACTCAAAATATGGTCTACTATCCTACAAATAAAGTTAGAATAAATGTCAATAAAGAAAATGTATTAAATAGTGGTCTTGTAAGTGAAAATGACAGGGAACTGATTGTTGACTATATAGATATTGATTTGCCTGAATCTGGTCTTTACAAAAATCAAATTTTAATGCTTGACATTCTTTCAAGCAATGATTGGGAAAGACCAATATATTTTACTGGCGGTAGTTACAAAGACTCAGAATATTTGTGGATGAAAGATTTTCTACAATTAGATGGATTAGTTTACAAACTTGTGCCAATTAAGACAGATTTAGATCCTGAAAATCCATATCAGATGGGTAGAATTGATCCATATAGGATGTACGATATAGTTAAAAAATGGGAATGGGGAAATAGCAATTCTGATGAAATATATCATGACCCAGAAACAAGAAAAAACAGCATTACTTTTAGAAGTAATTTACATAGACTTGGAAATGAACTGATTAAAATTGGAGATACCAAAAAGGCCTTAGAAATTTTAGATCTTTCTTTTGCAAAAATGCCACTAGATTACTTTGGCTATTATAGTTTGAGTCAACCTTACATTAAAAGCTATTTTACTTTAAATGAAGATGCCAAAGCCAGAAATTTATTTAAACACATATATTCTAAATATTTTGATCAGATTAACTATTACTCAAATGCTATGAATATTGATTCAAACTTTGATATTGAATCATCAGCTGAAAATATATTTACTTACAATGAAAGATTAAGGTCTTTAATTGAAAATCAATTAATTTTTGAAACTGATATTAGCAAAACTATTCCTTTTATTACTGATTATATTAATGTTTCAGAATCATTTAAAATTATTTATGGTGATTATGATTTTTATACTTATTTAATTAGTTTCCTAGAACCTTTATATTCTCAAGGTGAACTTATATCATCGAGATTATTATACAATAAAATTAGAAATGTAATTTCATCAAGAATAGAAAAGCTAATTTCTGCAATAAATGATGAAAATCTTTCTTACGTAAACTCAATGGCTAACCAAGAACTAATTTTATTTGAAGAAATTATAGATGTAATGAGTAAGTATGAAGTTGATTCTACTATTAAAGAAAAAGAGTTAAAAATATTTAATGATTATAATTTAGAATTTATATCTAAATAAACTCCTTGATTAGATTTATTAAAGTATTGGCGTCTTGTTCGCCACTTTGCCTCCATACCATTTCACCTGACTTATAAATCATTAGTGTTGGCAATCCTTTAATTCTAAGAGCCTGAGCTAATTCATTGTTTTTATCGACATTAATTTTTATGACTTTTCCTTTATCACCCACAGCAGCTGCTACATCTCGTAAAACAGGGTGCATTGAAGAAGATGACTCATTCCAGTCAGTGTAAAAATCAAGTAGTACAGGTACATTACCATCGATAAGTTCACCAAATTTAGACATGTGTTTTTTTTTCAAAAATAGTATATTTTGTAATATGTTGATAATGAGATTTTTAATATAATTTTATATTCGTTCTATTTATTAAAATTTCTGGTCATTACTTTGTAATTTAGAAATCACTAGATGACCAAACCAAAACTTTTTTTGATTGATGCTTATGCTCTAATATTTAGAGGATATTATGCATTTATAAAAAATCCTAGAATAAATTCTAAAGGATTTGATACAAGTGCAATAATGGGGTTTTTAAACTCAATATTTGACATCATCAACAGAGAAAAGCCAGATTACTTTTCAGTAGTTTTTGATAAGGGTGGATCTAAAGATCGAAGGGAGATTTTTACAGAATACAAGGCTAATCGTAATGCTACACCTGAACCCATATCAGAATCAGTACCTATTATTTACGAAATTTTAAAAAATTTAGGAATCAGCACAATTGATAAAGAAGGATATGAAGCTGATGATATTATCGGAACTATTGCATTAAGTGCTGAGAAAGATGGATATGAAACTTATATGGTTACACCAGACAAGGATTTTGCTCAACTTGTTTCAAAAAATATTTTTCTTTACAAACCAGCAAGATTTGGTAATGGAGTTGAAATCTGGGGTGTTAATGAGGTTAACAATAAATTTGAAATTGATCATCCATCAAAAGTTATAGATTATTTAGGAATGATGGGAGACTCTGTTGATAATATCCCTGGTTTGCCAGGTGTTGGAGATAAGACAGCTAAAAAATTTTTGAAGGAATATGGTTCTTTAGAGGGGCTAATTAAAAATGTAGATGAACTTAAAGGAAAAATCAAGGAAAAGATTATTGAGAATAAAGATTTAGGATTTCTTTCTAAAAAACTTGCTACAATTATTACAGATGTTCCTGTTGAGTACAATTTTGATGACCTTAAAATATCTGAACCTAATAACGATAAAATACTAAGTATTTTTGATGAACTTGAATTCAAAAGATTAAAAGAGACTTATAAAAAATTATTTAACCAAAACTCAAATGATGTTGATAACTATGACTTGTTCTCAAACTCAAGTGAAGAAAAAGTTGAAAAAAACATATTAAATCAAGTCGTTTCCTCAGAAACTTCATTATCCTTACTACTAAACGGAATTAAAAAAATGAATTTTTTCTCAATTAATATTGAAGAAAACTCGATTGATTTTTGCTGGACTAACAATACAACATATTCACTAAAAACTAATGAAAGAGGGTTTGAAGACAAACTTAATGGTATATCAAAAATTTTTAGTGAAAGTAAAAGAATATATGTTTATGACATAAAAACTTTCATAAGATTTCTAAACAATTACGGAATTAGTTTTGATAGAAAAATTCTTTTTGATATTAAAATTGCTAACTACATTATTGATAGCAACAGGCGAGATGATTTAGAATCAATTGCAAGCTATTATGCTATGTCCTATGATGATTCAATTAAAAAAGCAAGTGTCATTCATATGATATCTGAAAAAATTTCTAGTGAAATTCAGAAAGATGAATTCAATAAATTATTTCATGATTTAGAAATGCCTTTGGGATTTGTTTTAACTAAAATGGAAGATGAAGGTGTTAATCTTAATGAAAATCTATTAAATGAAATTGAAAATAAATTTTTGATTTCTTTGAAAGAGAGTGAAAATAAAATCTTTGAGTTTTGTGGTAAAGAGTTTAATCTAGCTTCACCAAAGCAATTGGGAGAAGTTTTGTTTGATGATTTGAAAATAATTTCAAATCCAAAAAAAACAAAAAGTGGTCAATATTCTACAAGTGAAGAAATATTATCAAAATTAGCCAAAAATCATCCTGTAATCGCCTACATTTTACATTGGAGATCTCTTCAAAAATTATTGTCAACTTACGTTCTTGCTCTACCTAAACAGGTTAATCCAAAAACAAAAAGAATTCATACAATATTTAATCAAACATTAACATCAACAGGAAGACTAAGTAGTTTAAATCCAAATCTTCAAAATATTCCAATTAGAACAAGTAACGGAAAATTAATAAGGAAAGCATTTACAGCTAGGAACCAAGATCATGTTTTAGTCTCTGCTGATTACTCTCAAATAGAATTAAGAGTGATTGCCTCATTAAGTAATGATGAGGATATGATTAAAGCTTTTAATAACAACGAAGATATTCACAAATCAACAGCTTCAAAAGTCTTTAATATAGATTTAGAGAATGTAACTAAAGAACAAAGAAGTCACGCAAAAGTTGTTAATTTCGGGATCATTTATGGCGTATCTGCTTTCGGATTAAGTAATCAAACTGATCTAAGCAGATCAGAATCTAAAGAAATAATTGACAACTATTATAAATCTTACCCCAAGCTAAAAGAATTTACATCCAAACAAATTGAATTTGCAAGATCAAATGGATATGTAAAAACACTTTTGGGCAGAAAAAGGTATTTAAATGACATTAACTCAAGAAATGCAATTATTAGGTCTTCAGCTGAAAGAAATGCTATCAATAGTCCTGTTCAAGGAACTGCTGCTGACATTATTAAGTTGGCAATGATTAAAATTGATAATGAGTTAGAAAAACTGAAATTAAAATCTAAATTAATTCTTCAAGTTCATGATGAATTAATTTTTGATTGTCCTAAAGGTGAGATTGATATTATTAAAGATATGGTTCAAGAAAAAATGCAAAATGCATATCAATTAAATGTACCCTTAAAAGTTGATGTAGGTGAAGGATATAATTGGCTTGAAGCTCATTAGTGTTTTTATTCATTAAAACATTTGCAATTATAATTTATTATTGTAGTTTTGCTGCCCATAAAATATAGGATTTGAAAGCTAATAGTTTTAAAACATTATCCATTAGAAAAGAAGACGTTCAAAAAAAATGGCTTCTTGTTGACGCATCAGAACAGAATTTAGGTAGAATGTGCTCTAAGGTTGCAAAAATACTTAGAGGTAAACATAAAGTAAGTTTCACACCTCATATCGATTGCGGTGATAATGTTGTCATAATTAATGCTAGTAAAATTAATTTGACTGGAAAAAAATGGACTGATAAGGAATATATTAGCTACACTGGATATCCTGGTGGACAAAGAGTTAAAACTGCTCAACAAATTTTTGATAAAAACCCATCAATTTTAATTGAAAAAGCAATTAAGGGAATGTTACCAAAAAATAAATTGGGGGCAGCTATTTTTAGAAACTTAAGAGTATATAACGATGATCTTCATAATCAGGAAGCACAGAACCCTGAGATGATTGATCTTAAAGATTTATAATTTGGAAGTAGTACACACAATAGGCAGAAGAAAAACATCGGTTGCAAGAATTTATCTTTCAAAAGGAAAAGATAATGTCACTGTAAATGGAAAAGACTATAAAGAGTATTTTCCAACAACTACCCAGCAATACAAGGTTATGCAACCTTTTAATTTAACAAACAACGCTGGAAAATATGATGTAAGTGTTAATGTTTATGGTGGTGGAACTACTGGCCAAGTTGAAGCTATTAGACTTGCTATTTCTAGAGCATTGTGTCAGATTTCAGAAGACAATAAGCCAGCGCTCAAAGGCGAAGGGCTTCTAACAAGAGATCCAAGAATGGTTGAAAGAAAGAAGTTTGGTCAGAAAAAAGCTAGAAAGAAATTCCAATTCTCTAAGAGATAATTCTTATTGAATTTAGAATTTAAAAGTTCATAACATATTGATGTCGAATTTCGCTCAGCGAAATTTAGTTTAGCATCTAAACTATCGAAAGATATGTTGCTAATTATTTAAAGAAAGTAAACTAAAAAAAATGGCAAAAAAAATTGAAGTCAATGACCTTGTAAAGGCAGGTGTTCATTTTGGACATCTTACTAGAAAATGGAACCCTAACATGGCTCCATTCATTTATTCCGAAAAAAACGGAATCCACATTATCAACTTATATAAAACTATTAATAGGCTAGATGAAGCATGCTCAGCACTTGAAAAAATTGCATCATCTGGAAGAAAAATTTTATTTGTTGCAACCAAAAAACAAGCTAAAGAAATAATTTCGAAATCTGCATCTGAAGTAAATATGCCATACATCACTGAGAGATGGCCCGGTGGAATGCTTACAAATTTTGTTACAATTAGAAAAGCTGTAAAAAAAATGTCAGCAATTGACAGAACGAAAGAAGATGGAACCTTTGAAACATTGTCTAAAAAAGAAAAATTAAGAGTTGATAGAACCAGAGCAAAACTTGAAAAAAACCTTGGATCAATCACATCTATGACAAGACTTCCAGGAGCATTATTTGTTGTCGATATTAGAAGAGAACATATAGCAATTCAGGAAGCAAACAAGTTAAATATTCCAATTTTTGCAATGGTAGATACCAACACAGATCCTAATAAAGTTGATTTTGGAATTCCATCTAACGATGATGCTTCAAAGTCTATTGAAATCATATTAGAGGCTGTAACTGAATCGATTAAAGATGGATTAGCAGTAAGAGATAAAGAAAAAGCAGAAAATGAAGCGAAGGCTGAGAAAGGTGATGATAAGCCAAGCGATAATAATAACGAAAAAAAATAGTTTAATATGAGTAATATAACCGCCTCAGATGTTAATAAATTAAGAAAAAGTACAGGTGCTGGAATTATGGATTGTAAAAAGGCTCTAGTCGAAGCTAATGGAGATTTTGATTTAGCAATTGAAAATTTGAGAAAAAAAGGTCAAAAAGTTGCAGCAAAAAGAGCTGATAGAGATTCTAGTGAAGGTGCAGTCATTGCTAAAATAAACGACGCTAATGATACTGGAATTATTATATCTCTTAATTGTGAAACTGATTTTGTTGCTAAGAATGAATCTTTCGTTGCACTTGCTAACCAAATTGCAACCATTGCATTATCTGCAAACACTAAAGATGAGTTACTGAGCAGTGATTTTGAGAATATGACTGTTCAGGAAAAATTAATTGAACAAACAGGTGTTATTGGAGAGAAACTTGAAATTGGTTCTTTTGAAAGAATAACTTCAGATTTTGTTGGAAGCTATATCCATGCTGGAAATAAGATTGCAACTATTGTTGGGCTATCAAATTCTTTTGATGGAGCTTCAGAAGTTGCTAAAAATGTTTCTATGCAAGCTGCAGCAATGAATCCAGTTGCTTTAGACGAGAATGGGGTTAGTAAAGATGTTATTGAAAAAGAAATTGAAATTGCTAAAGACCAACTTAGAGCTGAAGGTAAACCTGAAGCTATGCTTGATAATATTGCAAAAGGAAAGTTGAAGAAATTTTTTAAAGAAAATACTTTAGTAAACCAAGCTTTCATTAAAGACAATAAGCTTTCAGTTACTGATTATGTTAAATCTGTAAATTCTGAATGTTCAATTACAGACTTTAAAAGATCAGCTCTAGTTTAAATCAAGCTATCATTTTAAATTGCAATGATTATATTTACATAATCATCAAATATGCTTTACAAAAGAATTTTATTAAAGCTTAGTGGAGAGGCTCTAATGGGTGATAACTCTCATGGAATTGACCCCGATCGAATTCAATTATACTGTAAAGAAATTAGCAGCTTAGTAAAAACTGGAGTGGAGATTGCCATAGTTATAGGTGGAGGAAATATCTTTCGTGGAGTATCCGCAGCAAGTAAAGGAATAGATAGAGTTCAAGCTGACTATATGGGAATGCTTGCTACTGTAATTAATGGCCTTGCTCTACAAAGCAGCCTTGAAGGTATGGGTATTCAAACAAGATTACAAACAGCACTTAAAATGGAAGCAATTGCCGAGCCCTATATAAAAAGAAGGGCCGTTAGGCACTTAGAGAAAAAGAGAGTTGTTATTTTTAGTGCTGGAACAGGAAATCCATTTTTCACTACAGATTCTGCTGCTGTTTTAAGAGCTATTGAAATTAATGCTGATGTAATTTTAAAAGGGACTAGAGTAGATGGAGTTTACAACTTAGATCCTGAAAAAAATAAAAATGCTATTAAGTTTGATAAAATTTCATTTGATGAAGCCATTACTAAAAATCTTAAAATAATGGATTCAACGGCTTTTACTTTAAGTAAAGAGAATAACCTTCCGATTATTGTTTTTAATATGAACAAACCAGGAAATCTAAATAAAATAACTGAAGGAAAACAAATTGGAACTATAGTAAATTAAATGGAAGAATTAGATTTTATTATTGAGGCTAGTATTGAGCAAATGGATAACTCAATAAAGTTTTTAGAAAAAGAACTTTTAAACATTAGAGCTGGTAAAGCAAATCCAAATATGCTTTCAAGTGTAAAAGTTGATTATTATGGATCTTTAACTCCACTCAATCAAATTGCAAATGTTAATACTCCCGATTCGCAAACACTTTCAATTCAGCCTTGGGAAAAAGATAAACTTGAAGATATTGAAAAAGCAATATTAGTGAGTAATCTTGGATTTAACCCAATGAACAATGGTGAATCAATTATTATTAGTATACCACCTCTTACTGAGGAAAGAAGAAGGGAACTTGTAAAAGTTGCGAAATCTGAAGTAGAGAATGCAAAAGTTAGTATTAGGAACACAAGAAAAGATGCAAACAATGAAATAAGAAATTCTGATGTAAGTGATGATATGAAATCAAATTATGAAATAGATATTCAAGAAGCTACTGATAAATATATTTCAAGAATTGATGTAATCTTTAGTACAAAAGAAAAAGAAATTCTTTCAGTATAATATGACAACATTATCTACAATAAATTCTATTCTTAAAAGTAATACTCTCAATAAAGAAGTTATTGTTCAAGGCTGGGTTAAAACATTTAGATCTAATCGCTTTATAAATTTAAATGATGGATCATGTATTGAAGATTTACAATGCGTACTTGATTATGAGAATACTAAAAAGAATATTTTAGATAAAATTAATACAGGAGCTTCATTAAAAATTCAAGGAAAAGTTCAAGAAAGCAAAGGACGTGGACAGAAATATGAAATTGAAGTTGAAAGTTTAGAAGTTTTAGGTGAAAGTGACCCAGATAAGTTTCCCATTCAACCAAAAAAACACTCGTTTGAATTTCTTAGAGAGAATGCTCACTTGAGAGTTAGAACGAAAACAATAAGTTCTGTTTTTAGAATAAGATCTGAAATATCATATGCCATTCATAAATTTTTTAATGAACAGGGTTTCTTTTATGTTCATACACCTATAATTACTGGAAGTGATGCTGAGGGTGCTGGGGAAATGTTTAGAGTTACTACATTAAAAGACAACAATATTGATCACTGTGAAGATTTTTTTGGAAAGGAAACTAATCTCACAGTTTCTGGACAACTTGAAGCCGAAGCGCTTGCATTAGGTTTAGGTAATGTTTACACTTTTGGCCCAACTTTTAGAGCAGAGAATTCTAATACATCTAGACATCTTGCTGAATTTTGGATGGTAGAACCAGAAATGGCATTTTATGATTTGAATGATAATATGGATTTAGCTGAATCTTTCATAAAAAAAATTATAACTCATGTTTACTCAAAATGCAAAAGTGACATTAAATTTTTGAATGATAGATTAGAAAAAGAAGAATTAACTAAGCCTAAAGATCAAAGATCTGAACTTTCACTTATTGAAAGAATTGAATTTGTAATTAATAATGATTTTAAAAGAATTAGTTATACAGAAGCATTTGATATTTTAAGAAACTCCAAGTCTAACAAAAAGAAAAAATTTAAATATCCAGTTTCTGAATGGGGAATTGATTTTCAAAGTGAACATGAAAGATTTTTAGTTGAAAAACATTTTAAATGCCCTGTTATTGTTTATGATTATCCTGCAAAAATTAAAGCTTTTTATATGAGACTTAATGATGATAAGGATACTGTAAGAGCAATGGATATATTGTTTCCAGGAATTGGAGAGATTGTTGGAGGGTCTCAAAGAGAAGAAAGATTGGAAGTTCTCAAAGATAGAATCAAAAAACAAGGAATTGATGAGAAAGAATTATGGTGGTATTTGGATTTAAGAAAATACGGTACCGTAAAACACAGTGGTTTTGGTTTAGGACTTGAAAGATTAATACTTTTTATAACTGGCATGAATAACATTAGAGATGTTATTCCATTTCCAAGAACTCCAAAAAACGCAGAGTTTTAAAATATATCACCTCATATTTCGTACTTTTATTTTAGTTATTAAGTATGCTTAATCAAAAACTAAAATTAAAACTATCTCAAAAGTTATCTCCTCAACAGATACAACTCATGAAGTTGATTCAATTATCAACTCAAGAATTTGAACAAAAGCTTTCAAGAGAAATTGAAGAAAATCCAGCGTTAGATAATACTAGTACAGAGGAAAAAGAATCAGATGAAATTTTTGATGGTGAGGATTTAGAAAATGATTCAAATGATAATGAAGAATTTGATATCAACGATTATCTCTCAGATGATGATATTCCAGATTATAAATTGAGATCAAATAATTATTCTGATGAAGAGGAAAAAGATATTCCATTTACATCTGGAACGTCTTTTAATCAGTTTCTAAAAACACAACTTCATTCGTTTTCTTTAAAAGGTAAAGATCTTCAAATAGCTGAATTTTTAATTGGAAGTTTAGATAATCTTGGGTATCTCAGGCGAGAACTTTTAGATATTTCTGATGATCTTGCTTTTACACAAGGAATAGATGCAAGTGAATATGAAATACAAAAAATATTAGAAAAAATTTATTTATTAGACCCTCCTGGCGTAGGTGCTAAAGATTTGAGACATTGTCTTTTACTTCAACTCAATAGAAAAAACCAAACAAAAAATATAAAAATAGCTACTGAAATTTTAGAAAAGCACTTTGATTTATTTTCAAAGAAACATTTTGAAAAAATCATGGTAAAGCTTGGCGTAGATAATGCAGGCCTTAAAGATGCCATTTCAGAAATAGAAAAACTTAATCCTAAACCTGGTGGAGCATATAATGAAAACAGCAAAATCAATTCTTCAATTGTACCAGATTTTACAATTAAGATAATTGAAGGTGAATTGAAACTTGAACTTAATTCTAGGAATGCTCCAGAACTTCATGTTTCACAAGAATATAGAAATATGCTAGAGGGTTACAATGAATCTAAAAATAAATCTAAGAGTCATAAAGATGCGGTTCTTTTTATTAAACAAAAATTAGATTCAGCTAAATGGTTTATCGATGCCATAAAACAAAGAAATCAAACTTTAATTATGACAATGTCTTCTATTATCAATTTCCAAAAAGAATACTTTCTTTCAGGTGATGAAACCAAAATAAAACCAATGATATTAAAAGATATCGCAGAAGAAATTAATATGGATATTTCCACTATTTCAAGGGTAGCTAATAGTAAATATGTTGATACACCTTATGGAACTAAACTTATTAAATCATTTTTTTCTGAAGGCATTAAAAATTCTAAAGGTGAAGAGATTTCAACTATAGAAGTAAAAAAAATTTTAGAAGAAATTATAGAAGAGGAAAACAAGAACAGTCCTTTCACTGATGATCAACTAACTAAGATACTAAATGAAAAAGGCTATCCAATAGCTAGAAGAACTGTAGCAAAATACCGAGAAATGATCGGTGCTCCAGTGGCTAGACTCAGAAAAAAATTATGAATGAAATTACTCTTTCAATCATAATAGTAAACTATAAATCTTGGATTCCATTAGAAAAATGCATTCATAGTATTAATAACCAAATTGATATCAATCCTGAAATAATAGTAGTTGATAATAACTCAAGTGACGATTTTATTCATTCATTTAAAAAAAAATTTCCTAAAGTTTTGTGGATTGAAAATAAATCTAATAGTGGTTTTTCAAAAGGATGTAACATAGGTGAAGAAAAAGCATCTAATAAATTTTTACTATTCCTTAATCCAGACACATATCTTCCCAATGATTGTTTAAAGAATCTAATCAATAAAAAATTAAATTTTGAAAATTCTATCATCGGAATTAAACAGTTAAACAATAAAAATAAAAACACTCATGCATATGGTATTTTTTTGAATTTATATAGCTTCAACGGAATTGCTAGAGCTTTATATAGATTGTTAAGGCTCAAGAGTAAAAGTCAACTTGAGAAATTGGATCAATTTAGCCCAGATTGGATTTCAGGATCATTTATTTTTATTTCAAAGAAATTATTCAATATCATAGGAAGATGGAATGAAAATTATTTTATGTATTACGAAGATATGGACCTATGTAAAAAAGCTAGAAACATGAATTATAATGTAATAATGTTAAATGATATTTATTGCAATCATTATCATGGATTGTCCTCTAGAATTAATGAAAAAACTAAAATCAAATCAAAAACAGAAGTCATAAAGTCTTCAATAAAATATATCGAAGGTAATTTTACAGGAATTGAAAAAATTATATTAAAAGGACTTAAATTAAGTTCTGTTATTATAGAATTACTTTTGGCTTCACCTTTTTCAAGAACAAAAAGAAATATTTTAATTAATCTTTTTAGAAAAAATTAATTATTTATTTCTGTATAGTAGATTTCCAACCTCATTCTCTTATCAAAATTTTCAGGCTCTGGGTTAGGTCCAATCAAAACAGTCCCTAAAGGATTAATTGCTGTTGCTAGAGGAATGTATTTCATAACATCTGTTGTTTTAACATCTGTGTTAACAGAGTTTGAAATTGAAGATGAAACAGCTAATCCAAGCTTTACTGAAATAGAGTCATTACGGACAATATTCTTTACGTGCTCAGAAATTCTAATTTTATATTTTAAACCTTTATCATCTTCATCTAGTTCAAGGATTCCACTGTGAACTATCTT
>SGZB01000029.1 GCA_004321735.1 Flavobacteriales bacterium
TTTTTCCATACTGTTTTCTAATTGAATCAACCTGATTATCAATCATTTTTTTATCAGCAGTAATCTTATAGTATGGAACTGCTTTTTTAAACGTGTAGTTGATCTTAAATTCAGGTGTTTTTGCTATTTCAAAATCCAAATTTAATACATCAGATTTCCAATCTATTTTTTCATTTTCAATAGGGATTGGAGTACCCAATAAAGAAATCTTATTTTCATCAATAAATTCTGATAATTTTTTTTGAACAACTTTATTTATCTCATCAACTTTTACAGGTATTTCATATTGTTTTTTAATCATTCCCATTGGAACAAAACCTTTTCTAAAACCTGGGATATTAGCTCTTTTTCTATAATCATTTAATATAGATGACACTTTATTTTCATAGTCCTTCTTCTCAATTACTATATTTATTATTGAAGTTTCTTTATTGTCTTTAATTGATACACTCATGATTAAAAATTGGGTCGCAAAAATATACTTTTTTATTCTCTATAGCAACTAAATCAAATACTTATGATTTTTTTACAATGATTAATGAAATCATCTTGCTTTTCATAATGTAACCAATGACCTGAATTTTGAATTACACTTAATTTGATATTAGAGAAATATTGTAATGAATCATTTAACTTACTTTCTGTTATATAATCAGATTTCGCACCGTAAATTAAATTTATTTCTTTGTCAATAATTCGAGAAGGTTTCAATGCTTTTAAAACTTCATCAAACTTTTCAGATAAAGTGATGAGATTAAACTTAAACTTAAAATTTCCATTTTCATCTCGAGTTAAGTTTTTAGACAAAAAAGAGATAAATAGTTCATCGTCAAAATAATTTTTCAAATGTTCTTCAAACTCAATTCTCTTAGTTAGATTTCTTGGATTTATTGATTTAAGTGATTGAAAAATATTATCGTAGCTGTTTTTATATTCAACTGGCAGTATATCTGCAATAATTGTTTTATCTAAATAATTCTCATGATTCTCAAGAAAAGAAAACACAACTTTTCCACCCATTGAATGTCCTAATATTGATGTTTTTTTAATATTTTTTGAATCAAGGTATTTTTTTAAATCAAAACACATATAATCGTAACTAAAATCTTTACTGTGAAAGCTTTTTCCATGATTTCTCAAGTCAACTAAATGAACTTCTAAATTCAATTGCTCTAATTTTCTGCCAATTGTTATCCAATTATCAAGAGAGCCTAAAAAACCATGTAATATCACAAGTTTTTTTTCAGATGATCCTAAAATCCTACTATTTAAATTCATCTATTTAACTTATCAATATATAAATTGATAACATTATCAATTCCAAGATAAATTGATTCGCTTATTAAAGCATGACCAATTGAAACTTCGTCTAGAAAAGGCATATTAGTAGAAAAATATTCAATGTTCTTTAAATTCAAGTCATGACCAGCATTTACTTTCATTTCCAATGAATTAGCAATTTCTGAGCACTCAATAAAATCATTAATTACTTTTAAATCACCTTTTTCAAATCCCACTGCAAAAGATTCAGTATACAACTCAACACGATCTGATCCTGTCTTTTTTGCATATTCAATCATAGTTGGATTAGGATCAACAAATATTGATGTTCTAATTCCATTACTTTTAAACTCAGAAATGATCTCCTTTAATTTTTTCTGATGTATTTTGGTATCCCAACCTGCATTTGAAGTTATTTGATCAATTGAATCAGGCACAAGAGTTACCTGAGTTGGTTTTACATCAAGCACAAGATCAATAAATTTTTTTATAGGATTTCCCTCAATATTGAATTCTTTTTTTACACTCTTTCCTAAATCGATAGCATCCGAATACCTAATATGTCTTTCATCTGGTCTAGGATGAATTGTTATTCCATCAGCGCCAAACTTTTGAATATCTTCTGCCATTTTAACCAAATTTGGAACATTTCCACCTCTAGCATTTCTTAAGGTTGCGATTTTATTAATATTTACACTTAACTTAACCATATGTAGATTTCAAAAATAGTAACTTAATATCTACTTTTCAGTAGAATTTTTAGTTAATTTGTAGTACCATCAATTGATATGAAAATAGCTCTCTTTTCTCAAGAATTTAATGAAGAAGTAAAATCTATTTTTGATAAAATCATTAATAATAAATTCTCAGAAAATTTTTCTTTTTTCTTACACAAAGATTTAAATACTGAAGGACTTGACTTTTCAAACAAATCTTATTTTAAATATTCAAAAGCAAGCGACTTAAAGGATGAAGTTGATTTATTAATTAGTTTAGGAGGTGATGGTACATTCTTGAGATCCATAGAATATGTAAAGAACAATAATATCCCAATATTAGGGATCAACACGGGAAGACTTGGATTTTTAGCTTCTACAAAAAAAGAAAACATTGAAAAATCCATTGAAAAAATTTTTAAGAAAAAATTCAAAATTGAAGAAAGATCATTAATTAAAGTTTCTCTTGAAGGTGATAAACAATTGGATTCACAATTTCCTTATGCTTTAAATGAAATTAGCGTTGTTAGAAAAGATACAACGTCAATGGTCAATATAAACACAAGTTTGAATGGTATTCATTTAAATTCATATTGGTCTGATGGTTTAATTGTTTCTACTCCTACTGGATCAACAGGATATTCATTGAGTTGTGGTGGGCCAGTAATATCTCCATCTTGTCAATCTCTTGTTCTAACCCCAATTTCCCCACATAATCTAAATGCAAGACCATTGGTAATTTCAGATTCCACTAAAATCTCAATTTCTGTTTCAGGAAGAGAAGAGTATCATCTCTTATCTATAGACTCAAAAGTTTATACAGTAAACAATGAGACTAAAATTTTAGTAGAAAAATCTGATTTTAATATAAAAGTTGCGAATCTCAATAATTACAATTTCTATAAAACACTTAAAGAAAAACTACTTTGGGGAAAGGACAAAAGAAATTAACATGTTGAGATTTAAAGCACTAAAATTTCTTTTTGTTTTAATTGCGTTAAACATTTCATACTCACAGGACAATGAAATAGGTTTAATTTTTGGCGGTACTAACTACATAGGAGATGTAGGGCCAACAACATATATCAGTCCCCTTAATAATCAAAATCTTTCTGAAAATCAAAAAAACTCTATGGGTTATGCTTTTGGAATTATTTACAAAAAAAATTTAAATAATAGAATTATTTTAAGATCATCCGCTAGAATCTTAAAAATAAACTCTAGCGATTTTTGGAAAGGTTCTGCAGATTATAGAAAGCAAAGAGGTTTTTATTTTACTAATAATATTGAAGAAGTTGAATTAGGTATTGAGTTTAATTTTTTAGATTTTGACATTAGCTCTGAAACTAATGAGTTTACACCATATGTTAGTTCAGGACTTTCTTATTTTAGGTTCGATAATTTATTTTATCCAAATAATCAAAATGAAGCTATTTCATTTGGCAAAAGAAATGATTTTGCAATACCAATAACAGTCGGATTAAAACTAAAACCTATGAAAAAATTTGTTTTATCATTTGAGATTTCTGCACATCATTCTTTTACTGAAAACTTAGATGGAAGTTACCCTAGATTTGATGAATCTACACTATATTCGCAAGGATCTTTTGGGGGAAATTTGAGCCAAGATTGGTATGTTTTTACTGGAATTTCACTGACATATATTTTTGGAAATTATGAATGTTACTGCCCATAATATGGATAAGAAAAAGATAGATTCTCTTAAAATACCTAACCACGTAGCTATAATAATGGATGGAAACGGAAGATGGGCAAAGAAAATTAATAAAGAAAGGTTTTTTGGTCACAATTCGGGAATAAAATCTGTTAGAGAATCGATAGATATTTCGCTTGAACTTGGTATTAAACAATTGACTTTATATGCCTTTTCTAGTGAAAATTGGAGTAGGCCAAAAAAGGAGGTTAGTTCATTGATGAATCTTTTATCTTCATCTGTTGAAAAGGAAATTCCTAGACTAATTGAAAATAATATAAAACTAGAAATCATCGGTGATACATCTAAATTACCTGAAATAACAAGAAATAAATTGCTTGCTGGAGTTCAAGAAACCTCTCAAAACGATGTGCTAATTCTTTCTTTAGCAATAAGCTATGGAGCAAGACAAGAACTAATAAGAGCTACAAAGCTGATTTCAGAAAAAGTTAAAAAAAATATAATTTCAGTGGAAAATATTGATGAAAACATAATAAATGAGCATCTTTACACTCGCAATTTAAAAAACGTTGATCTTTTGATTAGGACAGGAGGAGAATTGAGATTAAGTAATTTTTTATTATGGCAAATTTCATATGCTGAACTTTGTTTTCAGGATGTGCTTTGGCCTGATTTTAAAAAGGAACACTTTTTAAATGCAATAATTGACTATCAAGGAAGAACAAGAAGATTTGGAAAAATTAATAAGTAGAATATCATTTTCTATATGTGCTCTTTTGATGAGCTTAAACATTTTTGGTCAGAATTTAAGTTTTGATAAAGGAGAAGTTTATACACTTGATGAAATTTCTGTAACTGGTTTAAAAAGCTTTAGTGAACAGACTGTAATTACATACACAGGACTTTCTAAAGGGAAACAGATACGGATACCTGGAGAAGAAATCAGTCAGGTTATTAATAAATTATGGAAATTAGAATTATTTAGTGACATAAACTTCTACTTAACAAATGTAGTTGACGGTAAAGCAAGTATTGAAATTGCAATCGTTGAGTTACCATCATTATCTGATTTTAAAGTAAATGGATTAAAAAGATCAAAAGCTGAAACTATAATCGATGAAATTGAAATAAAGAAAGGACAGAAATTAACTGAAAATTTTATTGAAACAACAAAAAATTACATTATAAACAAGTATAAGAAAAATGGATTTCTTAATACTAAAGTTTCCATCTCAACAAGGCCAGATTCAATTGGAATTAATAATGAAAGGATGCTTATTAATGTTGATTTGGGTGATAGAGTAAAAATAAACTCTATTAACTTTTCAGGAAATGAAATTACAAAGAGTTCAAAACTGAAAAAACAGATGAAAAAAACCAAGACGAAACTTCTTGGAAGATTCTGGAAAAAATCAAAATTCATTGAAGAGGATTACAAAAACGATTTAACATCAATCATAGATTATTATAAAGAGAAAGGATACAGGGATGCTAGAATAGTAATGGATACTGTAATAATTGATAAAAGCAATATTGATCTAAACATTACTTTAAATGAAGGAAATAGATATTACTTTGGTGACATTAACTTCCTTGGAAATTCAGTGTATTCTGATGAGTTTTTAGCTAGAGCTTTGGGACTTTTTAAGGGGGATGTTTACAATGGGGTTCTTCTCAAGAAAAGAATCGCTGATAATACCAAGCCTGATGGTGAGGATTTAACCAATTTATATCAAAATAATGGGTATTTATTTTCAAGTATAAATCCAGTGGAAATTGCTGCTCAAAATGATACCATAGACTTTGAGATTAGAATTACAGAAGGTAAACCAGCATACTTTAACAAAATTGCAGTAATTGGTAATGATAGAACTAATGATAATGTGATTTATAGAGAATTAAGAACAAAACCTGGTGAATTGTATAGTAAAGATAAAGTTGTCAGAACAGTTAGAGAATTAGGACAATTAGGCTTCTTTGATCCTGAGCAGATTAGTCCAGATTTTAAAAATGTTGATGCTAATGCTGGAACTGTTGATATTGAGTACGGATTAGTTGAAAAAGGAGCAAGTCAAGTTGAACTACAAGGAGGATATGGTGGAGGTGGATTCATTGGAACATTAGGACTATCATTTAATAACTTTTCTTTTAAAAATATCAAAAACAAATCAGCCTGGAAACCTGTTCCTATGGGTGATGGTCAGGCAGTTTCTTTAAGATTACAGGCTAATAGATTTTACAGGGTTTACAGTGTTTCAATCTCTGATCCATGGTTTGGCGGTGAGGAACCTGTGCAATTCTCAACTTCATTTTCTCACACAAAACAATTTAGATATAACTTTTTTAATGGAAGAGTCGATAAAAGTCAATTTTTTGAAATTACTGGAGCAAGTGTTGGTTTAGCTAAGAGACTTTCAGTACCTGATGATTATTTCTTATTATCTCAATCACTATCTTATCAGTTTTACAACCTAAATAATTATTATACAGGGCTATTTACTTTTGGGGAGGGTAAGTCAAACAATATATCATACACAGTAGCACTTTCTAGGGATAATACATTTACTAATCCAATCTTTCCTTTAGGTGGTTCTCAATTTGTATTATCTGCAAGATTTTCTTTACCATATTCTTTGTGGAATGGTATTGATTATGGAAATCTTGAAAATTTAGAGGAATATCAAGATGAAAATGGGAATCCAGACCAAGCCAAAATTGACCAAGAAAGGTTTAAATGGCTTGAGTTCTACAAAATTAAGTTTCAAGGTACTTGGTATACAAGATTAATTGAAAAATTAGTTTTGAGAACTCATACTGAATTCGGTTTTCTCGGAGCATATAATAATGAAAGAGGAGTTATTCCATTTGATAGATTTTACTTGGGTGGTGATGGAATGTCACAATATGCAATGGATGGACGTGAGACAATCAGCTTGAGGGGATACCCTAATCAATCTCTTTCCAGTCAAGAAGGCTCGACAATATATAATAGATTTTCACTTGAGTTAAGATATCCCATAACATTAAAACCTGCTGCATCTATCTTTGGATTAGCTTTTCTTGAAGCTGGTCAAGGATATAATGACTTCAGAGAATTTAATCCATTTAATTCCAAAAGATCACTCGGTCTAGGTTTAAGAATTTTTATGCCTGCATTTGGATTATTAGGAATTGATTTTGGATATGGATTAGATAATGCAAATCCTAATAATTTGAATCCGAACGGTTGGGAAACACACTTTGTTATTGGACAACAATTTTAACCTGGCATAATGTTTAAGCTGGACTTTTTCAAAAGTAAATTTATTTATCTAATCTGTTTATTGTTCTTTTCAAATTTAAATCACGCACAAAAAACATTAAGAATCGGATATGTTAACATGGATTATATTCTAGAGAATTTAGATGATTACAAGACTGCAACTGAAGAATATGAAATTAGGCTTAATATGTGGAAAAAAGAGATTTCAGAAAGAGAAGTTGAAATAGAAAATAAATTAAAAGAATTAGAAATTCAAAGACCACTTCTTACAGAAACTCTTTACAATGATTTTAAAGAAGAAATTGATTTTGAAAAAGAACAATTAGAGCTCTATCGTCAAAAGAGATTTGGCCCCAACGGTGATTGGGTAGCTCAAGAAAAAATATTGATACAACCGATTCAAGATGAAGTGCTGGCAGCTGTTCAGTTAATAGCTGAAAGAAATAAGTTTGATTATGTATATGACAAATCCTCTGCAATTGTTACATTATATTCAGAAAAAAAATACGATATTAGCGAACTAGTTTTAAAAAGTATTTTAAGACAAGAAAAATTAGAAAATCTTGAAATTGATTTTACGGATGATCTAATACAAAAAAGAAGAGATTCTCTCAGTAAAGTTAATGAATTGAGAAAAGAATCACTTCAAAGAAAAAGAGACAGTATACTAAAAGCCAGAAAAATAAAATAATATGAGATATTTAAAATTTTATACAACTATCATTTTAATGTTTGTAGGATTCATTGGATTTGCTCAAAGCAAGGTAGCTCACATTGATTCACAAGCTTTAATTAGTGAAATGCCTGAAGTTATTGAGGCTCAAGCACAAATTGAAAAACTTCAAAAAACTTATCAAACTGAAATTGAAGCTTCAATGAAGGAATATCAAACTAAATTACAGACTTATTCCGCAGACGCACAGAATCAAACTGAAGTTACAAATCAAGCTAGACAGAAAGAGCTTCAGGGTATGGAACAAAACATTCAACAATATCAACAAACTGCTTCTCAGGACATTCAACAAAAACAAGCGGATCTATTGAGGCCTCTTATTGAAAAAGCTAGAGCTGCCATTCAAAAAGTAGCTAGAGAACAAGGTTTTGAATATGTTATTGATGCTACACCAGGTGGTGCTTTAATTCTGTCTGATGGAAAAGATCTTATGGCAGATGTAAAGAAAGAGTTAGGATTCTAATATAACTTTTTAAGAAATTTAAAAACTGTCCTAATTGGACAGTTTTTTTTTATATGAGTAATAACCCAATCGGATTTTTTGATTCAGGTATAGGAGGTGTTACTCTGTGGAAAGAAGTTCACAGCCTGCTTCCATATGAAAATAAAATCTATCTAGCTGATTCAATTAATTCCCCCTACGGAGACAAAAGTGATAAAAAGCTAGAGGAAATTTCATTTAAAAATTCAGAATTTTTACTAGAAAAAGGATGTAAACTAATTATTGTTGCTTGCAATACAGCAACAACAAAATGTATTGAAAAACTTAGAAAGAGATTTCATATACCTTTTATTGGAATTGAACCTGCAATAAAACCAGCAGCTTTAAATACAAAAACAGGTAAAGTAGGAGTTTTAGCAACTAAAGGCACCTTAGGGAGCGACTTATTTTATAAAACATCTAATAAACATGCTAGCTCTGTTAAGATTATAGAGCAAAGTGGCAGAGGTCTTGTTCCACTTATTGAACAAGGAAAAATGGATGGAGATGAAATAAAAAATCTATTAAAAAAATATCTTCAGGTAATGATTAATGAAAATGTTGACAAACTAGTTTTAGGGTGCACTCACTATCCTTTGATTATCAAATCTATTTCAGAAATTTTACCTGAAACAATTCAAATTATTGATTGTAATAAAGCCGTAGCTATTCAAACTAAAAAAGTTTTAGAAAACAATAGAATTATTAATTTGAATAAAATTGAATCAAATAATATTTTTTATACCAACTCTGAAAGTAGTATTCTTGGTAAAATAATTGATAATAAATTTAATATCACTAAAATATAATTTATGAATTATAAGTTTGAAATTTTAAAATCAGAAAATGAAAACATTTTGGTTTTATCATCTGAAAAGGTTATTCTTGAAGGAAGAAAAGAATTTAATGAAAAATCTGACTTGAATCAATTCCCTTTAGTTAAGCAACTTTTTTTTCTACCATTCATTAAATCTGTAATTCTGGATAAACATTTAATTATAATTGAGAAGTTAAATTTTTTAAAATGGATTGAGGTACAAGATGATGTTATTCATCAAATTGAAAAATTTTTAAATTCTGGTGGACTAATTTTTTCTAAATCTAACAGTGCAATTACAATTTATGTTGAAAGCACACCAAATCCTGGTGTTATGAAATTCGTATGTAATAAAAGATTATTTAATACATCACATGAGTTTAATAGAGACACTGACAATTCTAAATGTAATCTTGCAACTGCGTTATTACATCATGAGTTTATTAGTGAAATCTATTTTGATATGAATTTCATTTCCATTTCAATAAATAAAAACTATAAATGGGAAGAGTATACAGCAGCAATCAGAGAGTTCATTACCTCTTTTATCAATGATGGTAATGAAATTATTGATCCAGCACTAGACAAGCAGACCTCTGCAAACAATGCTGTGAGAAAAGAAAATTTAGAAGGTATTTCAAAAAATATTAATGATCTTATTGAAAATCAAATAAAACCCGCTGTTGCATCTGATGGTGGAAATATTTTATTTGATTCATATAATGAAAATACAAAAGAGGTCAGTGTTATTTTACAAGGTGCTTGTAGTGGGTGTCCATCTTCAACAATTACTTTAAAAAATGGGATTGAAACCATGCTAAAAAATGAGCTTCCGGGAAAAATTTCATCGGTTGTTGCAATAAATGGGTAATTAATTGTTTACTTGAAACTCTTTTAAATACTTTGGCTCTAAGTAAGCAATATCTTCAAAGTCGTTGTCTTGAAACTTTTCGAAGGAAAATTTAACCATATTTTTAGCCGATGGCTTTAGTATTTTATCATTCCAGCTAAACTTAGAATTAAAGTCAATTATCTCTTTACATTTAAACTGACCATTTCCAATTATTAAAATATTATAGTCCATAGTAAATTCTAGAAATGATTCCTCATTTATAATTTGAGGTGATTCTTCTTTTAGAATTTTATATTTTGAGTTTATAACGACTGAATAAACCTCATTTCTTCGTGCATCAATAGTAGGTATAATTAACCCATCAAACTCAACGTTATGTGCTAGATTGAGTAATGAAGATACAGCAATCAGAGGCAGGTCTGAACCATAACATAAACCTTTTGCCGTAGACAACCCAATCCTTAATCCAGTATACGATCCAGGCCCTATTCCTACAGCAATTGCATCTAGATTGTCTATGCTGGTATTATTACGATCTATTAGATCTTTAATAAATTGATGTAATTTTTCTGAATGAGAAAAATTTGGAGAATCTTTCTCAATAAAATCGATTAACTCACCATTTTTTGAAAGTGCAACGGAACAATTAGTACTTGATGTCTCAATGTTTAATATTAAACTCACAACTAAATCTCTATTGGAACTCCAAAATAAAATTCTAAAACTTTTAATTTAAAAATTAAATCAAACTTACTTCTAATCAGTTCAGATTGTGACGATTCATATCGTTGCTTTACTAAACTATACTCATATGGATTCATTACCCCCAAATTAAACTTCTCTTGAGCATACTCAAATGATAATTTTCTAGAGTCTAATGATTTTAAGGAAGCTTCATATGTTTTTAAAGATCCTTTAGCATCATTATATGCTTGATTGATCGTGTTTTCTAAATCCAATTTCCTTTGAAAAAGAAGATTTTCACTTCTTTTAACATTAACCTTGCTTCTATGTACATTTGATCTAGTTGAGAAACCATTTAATACTGGAATCGAAAGACTCAAACCATAATTTTGACCTTTATTTGTATCAAATTGATCGGAAAATGATGGAGGAGATATAATTTTGGTCCCTTGCATTGGAGCTAGAACTCTTTGATTAGTATTTTCCACAACACCAATTGGAACGAAACTTATTTCTCCGTTAGGTGCAATTCTATCACTGTAGGCTATTCTAGAACTAAATGAATAAAATGCGGATAATCTGGGCTGAAGAAAACTTTTATTAAGCTCTAATGATTTCTTAGCAATTTCAAGATTTGTTTCTGCAATTTTAATTTCATTTTTATTTTGAACAGCATATGAAAAGATCTCCTTAGGACTCTTATCTAAAATATTTGAAATCTTAAGCTCATACTCTTGATCTACGATATCAAAATTTTCATAATCTTCAATTAATAAAAGTTGAGCTAAAGACAGCTTAGATAAAGTTAAACTGTTTTGAGCATCAATGAGAGACTTTTCTACAGAGGCTAAATTTGCCTCAAACTCAAATAAATCACCTCTAGGTATTACTCCATTATTTACCAATTCATTTGCTCTTACAACTTCATCTTTAGATAATTGTAATTGTAAATTTTGAACTTTTACAATCTCCTTATTAAATAATATTTGTAAAAATGAATTTGCAACGAATAAAGAAATATTTTCCTTCATATCAGCTAATTGATATTGGTTAGCAAGTATGGATAAATTTGCTAAGTGGAGTTGCTTAATATTTTTTAATCCGTTCAATATATCGATATTCATATTCAAGCTCATAGAACTAAATTGAGTTGTAATGTTCTCAAGTAACCCTGTTGTTATATTTTGATTTAATCCAACATTCCATGAATGAGAACTACCAATATTAAAATTGGGTAAAAAATTCCCTACTGCAGTTTTTTTCTGAATTTCTGAGTCCAAATAATCAAGCTCAGCTTGCTTTATTGAGATATTTTCAGTCAAAGCTCTATTGACACACTCCTCTAGAGTCCATAAATCTTGTGAGAAACTACTTGTAGAAAATATAATTGATAATACTAGAATTAATTTTTTCATAAATTTTACTTGTTATTCTTCTTCTCCTCTTTTAATTGGCTCAGTTTTATTCCAAATTTTGATTTTATCTTCTTTAGTTACACCTGAAATTAATTCAGCATACACACCATCAGAAATTCCGGTTTCAATATCTCTTCTTTCAAATTTTTGATCTGAAACTTCAACTTCTACAAATGCTTTTTTTGTTTTATTGTCAAATTGAATTAATGCTTCATCTATAGATAAAACATTTTCTTTTACAGATGTAATAATACTTGCATTAGCACTGTAACCAGCTCTTACTACAAATTCATTATCTATATAAACTTCACCTTCAATTTTAAACTGAATTGCACCAGCAACATCAATTCCTTTTGGTGAGATTAAGTTTAAAGTTGCATCATATTCTTTTCCCTCAATCGCTCCCAAAGTTATTTTAAGTGGTAAACCTTCTTTTAATTTTCCAACCTCACCCTCATCAACCAAACCTTCAAAAATCATTTTATTTAAATCAGCAACTGTAGCAACTGTAGTTCCAGGATTAAATGTATTTGCTTGTATTACCTGGTCTCCTTCTTTTACTGGGATTTGTAAAACAGTTCCTTTCACTGTTGATCTAACTATTGTATTAGTTACAGAAGATCCACCAATTGATCCTAATTTAATTATTTGTAGATCAGAAATGGCATTTTCTAAATTTTGTTCATCTTGATTAAATCGTAATTCAACATTATTAAATTCTTGTTCAGAAATAACTCCTTTTTCAAATAATTTTTGATTTCTGTTGAACTCTTTTCTTGAATTATTTAAAACTATTCTTAAAGTTTTTACTCTACCTTCGGCACTATTTAGTGTTTGTTCGTTTGGAACTACCTTGATTTTTGCTAATAGATCTCCAGCATTAACCTCATCGCCTTCTTCAATATAAATCTCTTCAATAATTCCACTAATTTGAGGAACAATATTAACTTCATCCTCAGGGACTAAGCTTCCAGTAGCAACTATCTTATCTTCAATAGTTTTATTTTCTAATTGTGCAGTTTCGTAAGTAATAGCAGATCTACTATTAGTTTTTGAGTAATAAGCCATAGAAAATAAAAATCCTAAGACGATTACTGAGATTCCTACATATTTTAAATATTTCATTTTTTATTGTTTAATTATTTATTCTTCTCTTAATGCTTCAATAGGCCTAACTTTTACAGCGATTTGTGCTGGAATTAGACCTATTAATGTTCCAAGTATTATCATCATTGATAATGCTCCAAAAATATATTCTAGAGGCACTGTTGGATTTGTATATGGAAAATCCGATAGATCCTGAGTAGCCATGTTTATAGCAAATAAAATTAAAGTGCCTAGTATGATTCCAATTATACCTGCTAGTATAGTTAGAAATACAGATTCAATAAGTATTTGAGTTCTTACCTGAGATGGCCTTGCTCCCAAAGCTCTTCTGATCCCAATTTCTTTTGTCCTTTCTTTAACAGAAATTAAAAGAATATTTCCAATACCAATTACACCAGCCAATATTGTTGCAATTCCAACAACTAAAGAAAGGAATGTCAACCCATCAGCAAATTTTAATGTTTTTTTAAATATCTCTCCCAAATTGAATCCTCCTAAGGCTTGATCATCTTCTGGGTCAATTTTATGTATGTCTTTTAATACAGATTTTACTTCTTTCTCAACTTCCACCACGTCAGCATCTTGAAATGCAGACATCATGAAGAACCCTACATACTTACCTGTATTAAATAAATCTTTATATGTTGCAAATGGTATATAAATATCACCATCATCACCAAAACCCCCTCCTTGTCTAAACTGATGAACACCAATAACTTTAAAAGAAACGTTATTAATATTAATATATTTTCCAACAGGATTCTCATCTTCCTCAAAAAGTTCTAAAAGAGTTCTTTCTCCAATAACAGCAACTCTTCTTTTTTTATCCATATCAGTTTGATTGATAAACCTTCCGCCATCAAATACTTTAGTAACGGCAATTTTAATGTACTCGGGATAGTCACCATATATAGCGTAGGTACCAGATTTAGCTCCTCTAACAACATTACCTCCTGAACCCCCAAATACGCCTGCTACATTTCGTGGTGCAATGTATTCAACGGTTGGTACTCTTTTTTTAATAATATCAACATCATTAGTTGTCAATCTGATTTGTCTTCTTGCTTTATATCCTCCATATGGTAATGATGTTTGTTGAGCCCAAATAAATAAACTATTAGATGAAATTGAGGAAAATGCTTTTTCAAATCCATTATCCAATCCTTTTGAAGCACCTGCTAGAGTTATGTATATAAAAATACCCCACAAAACACCAATCATGGTTATAATCGTCCTAGTTCTATTTTTTTGAATAGAACCAAAAATCTCTTGCCAAGTATCTTTTTGAAAAAGTGTTTTCATTTATTTATCATTAAGTGCTTCTATTGGTTTAATTTTAGCTGCTCTTCTAGCAGGTATAAACCCAGCAATTCCACCAAAAATTATTAACATAATTGTTGCAAATAATGCGGTGTTAAAATCTACATAGGGATCTGTAATATAAAAGTCTTCCTCAAGTTTATTTCCTAAGGATGATAAAAATAAAATTCCTGCAAACATACCCATGTAACCGGAGATTGTTGTTATAAAAATAGATTCTTGTAAAACCATCCAAACAATAGATTTAGGTGTAGCTCCTATTGCTTTTCTTATGCCTAGTTCTTTAGTTCTTTCTCTAACAACATAAACCATAATATTAGAGATACCAATGACTCCTGCCAATAATGTCCCAAATCCTACAAATGAAATGATGATTTTTAAAGCTGATGTAAAATCTTGATTTTCTTTTAAATCAGATGATGCACTTCTAATGAAAACTCCCCTTGGATCAGATGGATCTATTTTTTTTCTGTTCT
>SGZB01000003.1 GCA_004321735.1 Flavobacteriales bacterium
ATGCAAGGATGAACGAATACAAAAATAACTGTAATCTTATTCTTGTTTTCGAATTCATTTAAGCTTTAAATTTATAACCTACTCCCTTAATTGTCTTGATGTATTTTTCACCAATTTTTTCTCTTAGTTTTCTTATATGAACATCAATTGTTCTGTCTCCCACCACAACTTGAGTTCCCCATACTTTAAACATAATCTCATCTCTAGTTAAAACTTTTCCGGGTTTTGAAGCTAACATGTGTAATAGTTCAAATTCTTTGCGAGGTAATGTGATTTCATCTTTCTCATGTGTTACACTATAAGAATCTCTATCAATAACAAGTGAACCAATAATTATATTACTCGTGACATTATTTTCCGACAAAATCCTTCTTGATATCGATGAAATTTTCTTAAGAAGTATCTTAGGTTTTACTGGCTTGTTAATATAATCATCAGCCCCAGCATCGAATGCAGCAATCTGAGTAAAATCCTCACCTCTTGCAGAAAGAAAAATAACCATTGATTTTGATAAAGATTCAATTTCTCTAAGTTGAGAACAAGCCTCAATACCATCCATTTCAGGCATCATAACATCCAATAATATAATATCTGGAATAAATTTTTTTGCTTTTTTTAGAGCTTCAACACCATTAACAGCACTTTTAACATTATAGCCTTCATTAGATAAATTATAAGTCAAAATTTCTCTGATATCTGGATCATCATCTACAATAAGTATTTTTGTTGATGTTTTTTTCATTATTGTGTGAAGTTAGTGATATTTGAAAAAAAATTACAGCTACTTAACAATAACTTAATATTAGAATTTAAATCAAATTATGATGAAGTTTGAGTCAAAATCAATTGAAGTTTTTAAATATCAGTATAATAATAATTTAGTTTATAAATCATTTTGTGATTCAATTAATATAAAAACTGAAAATATTGATAGTATTGAAAAAATTCCGTTTTTACCCATCTCTCTTTTTAAAAGCAATAAAATAATATCTGGGGACTCTAAAATTGATAAAATATTCATAAGTAGTGGCACTACCGGATCCAAAAGCACACATTATGTAATTGATAAATCATTATACGAAAAAAATATTATTAATTGTTTTAATCAATTTTACAAAAAAGCATCTGACTATGCTTTTATTGGGGTTTGTCCAAGACCAAAAAGTAAACCAAATTCATCTTTAGTTTTTATGATAAATCATCTTATCAATAGTTCTGATTATCGTGAGAGTCAATTTATAACTAATGGTATTGAATTAATAAACCTGATAGAAGATTTAAAACAAAAAAACATCAATTACATAATTTATGGATTATCATATGCATTACTTGATATAAGTGAAAAAATGAAATTTGATTTTGAAAATTCAATTGTTATTGAAACAGGTGGAATGAAAGGATTTCGAGATGAGATTCCAAAAGAAAAGTTACATAATCTATTAAGTGAAAGATTTGGAACTGTAAATATTCATTCAGAATATGGAATGACTGAACTACTATCGCAAAGTTATGCAATTGAAAATCTAAAATTTAAAACCCCTGACTCAAAAAGAATTATGGTTAGAAGCGAAACTGATCCATTTAAAATTCAAAAAAAGGGAAGAGGTGCATTCAATATAATTGACCTAGCAAATATTAACTCATGTTCATTCTTAGCTACAGATGATTACGGTAGTGTTAAAGAGGATTTCTTTGAAATTTATGGAAGGATAGATGAATCAGATATTAGAGGTTGCAATCAAATGTTAATCTAAAATCAATAAAGAATATTTCTTTTTTCCTCTTTGAACAATAATATATTTATTTTTTATAATTTCTATTCCAGAGATTTTAGATTCAGAATCTATTTTTTTTCGGTTGACTGAAACTGAGTTCTCTTTTAAGGCTCTTCTAAGATCAGAAAAGGAATTAAAAAGTGAAGAATTCATCAACACATTCTCAATATTTTCTGATTTTTGATAATCACTTAAGCTAATTTTTGTAACAGGTAGTCCGTCAAAAATTTGCAAAAGAGTTTTTTCATCAATCTCAGACAAATTATCTTTCGATTCTTTTGAAAAAATAATATTTGATGCGAAAATTACATTATTTAAATCTTCTTCAGAGTGAACAAGTTTTGTCAATTCTGAGGCTAATTGTTTTTGAATTAATCTCAAGTGTGGAGATGCCAAGTGCTCTTCGATCATTTTTATGACAGAGGCTTCATTCATAAAAGAAAATATTTTTAAATATTTTATTGCATCCTCATCAGAAGTGTTTAACCAATATTGATAGAACTTATATGGCGAGGTTTTGTCTCTATCTAGCCATACATTTCCTTCCTCAGTTTTTCCAAATTTAGTCCCATCTGCTTTGGTAATTAGTGGACATGTTAAAGCATGTACTTTAATTCCCGATTTTTTTCTAGTTAGTTCAACTCCAGACGTAATATTTCCCCATTGATCACTTCCACCCATCTGAATTGAACAATTATGATTTGTGTTTAAAAAATAAAAATCATAGGCTTGAAATAATTGATATGTAAATTCAGTAAAAGACATTCCATCAGAATTTTCGCTTGAAATTCTTTTTTTTACAGATTCTTTTGACATCATGTAATTAACTGTCAATGCTTTTCCATAATCTCTAAAAAATTCAATAATACTTAAATCTTTTGTCCATTCATAATTATTTAAAATAATTGCTGAGTTTTCACCACAATCAAAATCTAGAAATTTAGAGAATTGTTTTTTTAATGAACTAATATTTTTATCGACCTCCTCCTGGCTTAGTAGATTCCTTTCTTTTGATTTTCCAGATGGATCGCCAATCATTCCAGTTGCACCTCCAATCAGAACAATCGGTTTGTGACCATGTGACTGAAAATGTTTCAATATAATTAATTGAACTAAGCTTCCAATGTGAAGTGAATCAGATGTTGGATCAAAACCAATGTAACCAACTGTTTTTTTTGTATTTACATGTTCTTCAAATTCTGGTGTATTATCCTGAATCATTTTTCTCCATTTTAGTTCATCAAAAAAACTCATATACCTTTCAAATTTATTTAATTGTTACTATTATTCACCGAATCTTTAATTTTTTTAATCTGTTCACTTATCCTATCATAAATTTTCAAGTAAAGTTTTGGGTTTTTAGTGTAGTAATCATTACTCAAAACAAATGTCAAACAATCAATCTTATGTTTCTTAAATAAATTAGAATCTCTTATGGCAAAATAATTATAATTGGATTTATTTTGAAATCCTCTACTTGCATTAATTAGATTAACATCAAATAGAAAATCAGACATTTGTTCTTGTGTCATTATATCTTTTTCCATTTCGCTTTCACACGAAAATAAATTGATTATTAATAAATACATGAGAACTTTTTTCATGACTCAAATTCAATTTTTTTTCCAAGAAGTGTATCATCAATGACTCCGTCATTGTATGCCAAATGACCATTAACAAATGTATATTTTACTTTAGATGAAAATGAGTCGCCCAAGAAAGGAGACCAACCACATTTGTACAAAATTGATTTTTCTGTTACTACATGCTTTTCATTTGGATCTAAAACAACTATATCAGCATAATAGTCTTTTTTAATAAATCCTCTTTTTTTGATATTAAAAAGAATAGCTGGGTTGTGACACATTTTTTGAACTAATTTTTCCAAAGAAATTCTATTATTTAAAAAATGTTCAAACATTACAATAAGAGAGTGCTGGACTAATGGTCCACCACTTGGACATGATGTATATTCATTATTTTTTTCTTCAAGTGTATGTGGAGCGTGATCGGTAGCTACTATATCAATTCTGTCTTCATTTAGTGCTTTCCAAAGTTGATCGCGATCACTTTTAGATTTTATGGCAGGATTCCACTTAATGAAAGATCCTTTTTTTGAGTAATCTTCATCAGTAAAAGTTAAATGATGAATACATACCTCTGATGTAATTTTCTTTTGATTAAGGGGTAAAATATCAAATAATTTAGATTCTAAACCAGTTGATAAGTGAAAAACATGTAAACGAGAGTCACATTCTAAAGCAAGTTCAATAATTCTTTTTGTAGATTCTAAACATGCTTCATGAGATCTTATTTTGGGATGAAACTCAATTGGAATAGCATCACCAAACTTTTCTTTGTAATCTTTGAGATTTCTTTTTATAATATTTTCATCTTCACTATGCACAACCAAAGGAACAGGTGAAAACTTCATTATATCTTTTATAACAGAGTAATCATCAACAAGCATATCTCCAGTGGATGATCCTAAAAAAATTTTTATTGCAGGAATTTCATTAAAATTTAACTTTTTAATTTCTTCAAAATTTGAATTAGTACCTCCAAACATAAATGAATAGTTTGCCAAAGAGTTTTTTGAAGCAACATCAAACTTTTTATAGAGCTCTGTTAAGTTTGTTGTCTGTGGATTGGTATTTGGCATTTCAAAATAGGATGTTACTCCTCCAGCAACAGCAGCTCTTGATTCTGAAAAAATATTTCCTTTATGAGTTAATCCCGGTTCTCTAAAATGTACTTGATCATCAATTAATCCAGGAAATATAATCATTCCCTCACATTCAATTATTCTATAGTCTTCTTTAATTTTAATATCAGGTTCAAACTTTTCTATAATATTATTAGAAATGAGTATATCTTTTTTTTCAATGATATTTTCATTAACTACAAGTCCATTTTTTATAAGATATTTCATTTATAGTTTTGAAAATAAAAATTTAAATCTCATTTTAATTAATCCAAAAATTGCCTCTGGAACTATTGAAAAATTCATTTTTGAATCACCTTTTGTTCGATCAGTAAAAATAATAGGAATTTCATAAAATTTGTAGCCTAGTAAATGGGCTTTGTATTTCATCTCGATTTGATATGCATAGCCATTGAACTCAATTCCCTTTCTTAAAATATCCTTAATCACTTTGGTTTTATATCCAACATACCCAGATGTAAGATCCATAATTGAAACTCCAGTAATAATTCTAGCATACATTGAACCAAAGTATGAAAGTAAAACCCTTTGAATTGGCCAATTAACTACATTAACCCCCGTAATATATCTTGAACCAATTACTAAATCCATTCCATTTTTATCCAAAAAAACTTTCATTCTAAGCAAATCTTTAGGATTGTGAGAAAAGTCAGCATCCATTGTATAAATTCTATTATAATTGTTTGAGCTATTGATAACCCAATCAAATGCAGTCATGTATGCAGAACCCAAACCAGATTTTTGATCTCTTTTAATCAAAAAGAGTCTTTCTATGTGTTCAACAATTTTTTCCTCAACAATTTTATATGTTTTATCTGGAGAGTTATCGTCAACAACTAAAACGTGAAAATTATAATTTAACGAAAAAATCTCATCTATTATGTCTGAAATATTATCAAGCTCATTATACGTTGGTATAACAACAATTGAATAATTTTTTGACATTTAAAATATTTTTTAGATTTATTTACAAATCTAATTAAGTTTATTCCAAAAATTACTAAATGAATTTGTAAATTTGCTTTTCTAATTTAATTAGGCACATGAAAGTAAAATCAATATTAGTTTCTCAACCGGAACCTGAGTTGGAAAAGAATCCATATGGACAATTAGCAAAGAGAAGGAGACTAAAAATTGATTTTAGACCATTTATCCACGTAGAAGGTAAAACAAGTAGAGAAATAAGACAGCAAAAAATTGATTTATCAAAATTCTCAGCTATAATTTTAACTAGTAGAAATGCTGTTGATCATTTTTTCAGAATTGCTGAAGACATGAGATATCCAATTCCTAATGCCTTGAAATATTTTTGTATGTCTGAAGCTGTGGCATTTTATCTTCAAAAATATGTGGTTTACAGAAAAAGAAAAATTTATGTTGGAGGTAAAACCTTTGATGAGCTATCTGATCTAATGCTTAAATATAAAGATGAGAATTATTTACTTCCAGGCTCAAATGTTCTTTCAAAAAGAATCGAAGATAAATTAAATGAAATTGAGGTTAAATGGACCAAAGGAGTATTTTACAATACAGTAATTAGTGATCTTTCTGATCTAAAAAATGTTTATTACGATGTTTTAGTATTTTTTAGTCCATCTGGTATAGAATCTCTATTTAAAAATTTTCCTGGCTTTGAGCAAAATAACACGAGGATTGCAGTTTTTGGTAAAAACACAGCCAAAGCCGCAACGGATGCTGGCCTAAATATTAACATTGAAGCGCCACTTCCTAAAGTAAGGTCGATGTCAGAAGCATTAGATTTATATATAGCGAAGGCCAATAAAACTAAAGCCTAAACTCGCTTTCAAACGAATCCATAAATATCTTAAAGTCATCTTGTGATTTTATATTTTTATAATCATCACCTTTAAAGAGTTTCAGATAAATTTCTATTTGATTAGGACCTAGATATCCTCTAATTGGGGCAATAGGATTCGCTTGTTTGTCAAAAAATACTATAGTTGGGTAGGCGTTAACACCTAAATATCTAGTAAAATTATGAGATGAATTTCTACCATAATCTTTTATTACATATCCTGGATTATCAAACTTTCTGTCCTTATAATTAACAATTTCATTTCCTTCAGCATTGAATTTGATTGCGTAAAAATTATTATTAATAAACTTAACTACATCAGGGTTCTGAAAAGTATTTTTGTCCATAATTTTACAAGGTCCACACCATTCTGTGTATACATCCATTATTATGTTTTTAGGGACTTTCTTTTGCAGTTCTAATGCCTTATCCATTGAAATCCAATTAATTTCCTGGGAAATTAAATTATGAACAAAAAACAGAGATAATATTGCAAATATCTTTTTCAACACTCAAAATAATTAATTATGGTTTTTAATAAGTTTAAGTTTTAAAATTAAATCTTACAAAATTTTTACTCTTCAGCACCGTGTATCAGTCTTTTCAGAGGTTTTACAATTAATAAGAATAACAGTCCAAATATCGTGCAGAATATTGCTATACCTGTAAAAGTCCAAAACTCTCCAACTTCTGATGCATTTTCACCAATTAATCCAGCTACTTTATTTCCTAATCCAGTAACAGCAAAATAAGCACCCATCATAAATGCAGACCATCTTGCAGGCGAGAGTTTTGTTATAAAAGAGAGTGCTGTTGGAGATGTACACAGTTCACCAATAGTATGAAATAAATAAGCTAAAACAAGCCAATACATTGCTGATTTTTCTACTATTTCACCAGCACTATCATACTGAACTTCATTACTAGCTGCACTCATAAAAAAGAAACCCCAACCCATAATAATTACACCAATTGCCATTTTAAATATTCCAGAGTATTCTTTCCCTTTATTTTTCCACCAAACCCAAAAAGATCCAATTACTGATGCGAAAATTATTATGAAAATTGCATTTAATGATTGAAACCAACTAGCTGGAACAATAAAATTTTCTGTTAACACCAAATCAGTTTTTTGCTTAGCATATAAATTCATTAAACCACCAGCTTGTTCAAATGCTCCCCAAAAAACAATTACTATTAAAAATGCAATGTAGGTGACAAGAATTCTATCTTTTTCAATTTTAGATCCATCATTATAAATCACAATAGCAATTCCTACTGCAAAAGCTAAACCAGCGACTAACAATGCATAGCTCCATGATTCCCAATACAAATAAATTGTCAATGCTAGCCCTAGGGTCAAGAAGAAACCAATCATAGAATTAGATTTTTCAAAAATCTTTGATATTAAATTTGAATCAGATGAAGATGTACTTTGAACCTTTACTAGATTACCTACATGAGCTAAATATTTTTGACCTCTCCAATAGAATAATTGGCCAATAGCCATTCCAATTCCTGCCAAACCAAATCCATAGTGCCATCCAATTTCTTCTCCAACATATCCAACAATAATACTTGCGGTTGCTGCACCTATATTGATTCCCATATAAAATATATAAAAACCCATATCTCTCTTGTCATTAGAAAGTTTGCTATAAAGGCCTCCAACCATAGACGAAATATTACCTTTTAAACACCCTACACCTAAAACTATGAAACCTAATCCAGTATAAAATGCTGTCATGTCTTCAATAGCAAGAACACTATGTCCGATACACAATAATAATCCGCCAAGCATTACAGATTTTCTCTCTCCTAAGATCCTATCAGCCAATAAACCACCTGGAATAGTTGCTACATAAACAAACATTGTATACCAACCATATAATGCAATTGCACTATCATTAGTCCAACCTAGGCCAGGATTATCCCCACCAGTTTGAGCTACTAAGTAAAGTACTAGAATAGCTCTCATACCATAGTAGCTAAATCTTTCCCAAAGCTCAGTGAAAAATAAATAATACAATCCGACTGGATGTCCGAATAGTTCTTTTTGATATGGTTGCAATGCTTTACTCATTAATTAAAATTTTATAATTTTTTTTCCGTGATAAAATTTAGATTTTATAATACTATGAATATAGTCATAGTTTTCATAAGTTATATTGCCACAAGCTATAAACTCAAAATCCTTAGGTATTGTTGAAGAAATCTTTGACAATAATTCTAAATTATCGATAGCCTTCTCTTTTCCACCTGTTGTTAAAACGCCATCAACCAATTTTGAATCAATTAAACTTTTAAAAGATTTACTAAAAACTGGTGTGAAATCAATTGCCTTATGAAAAATCAATTTTAAAGGTTTTGATATTTTGGACATGTACTTAAGAATATCAAAATCAATTTCATTTTCATCATCTAAAGAACCGAAAACAACACCATCAATTTTAATTTTTTTACAAAAATTGATTGTGTCTTCTATTTTTTTTAAATCATCCTCATCATATTTAAATGAATTAGAATGTGGTCTCAACATACATCTTATTGGAATATCTATGGTTTTAGAAAGAGTTAAGAGCTCATCAATTTTTGGTGTTAAACCATCTTGATCTAGATTAGAGCAAAACTCAATTCTATTTGCTCCACATTTATAGGCATTAATAGCATCATTAAGGTTATCTACGCATACTTCCTTTAAAATCATTAGAAATGATATCTCCTGAAAGTTTCCATGGCTTGATAATCTGCCATACCTAGCTTTCTATATTGTTTTGCTATATCTCTATTTCTCTCTTCAACTCTTTCCCAAAATTCTCTTTTATCTTCTCCTTGAAACATAACAGAATTGTTTTGTGATTTATGAAAAAATATAGATTTTCTTTTCTTTAATACTTGTTGTGGACTCATTGGAACTGCCATTTCGATTTCATGGATATCCCATTCATGCCATGCTCCTCTATAAAGCCAAACCCAACAATCTTTCATAAAAGACTCTTTTTTTAATTTTTTTAGTGCATTAAATAAGAGCTGTATACAAACAGCGTGTGTTCCATGAGGATCCGCTAAATCTCCTGCAGCATAAATCTGATGAGGTTTTATTTTAGATATTATATCTATCATTAAATTATCATCATTTTTGTTGGGTTTATTTTTATTTATTCTTCCAGTTTCATAAAATGGTAGTTTTAAAAAATGTACTTTACTGTCAACTAAACCAACATATCTGGTGGCAGCTAAAGCTTCTTTCTCTCTAATTTTACCCGCAATGTCTCGAACAGATCTATCCTCAATAATTTCATTATTGTCAACCAATAAGTTTATAGCTTTTTTAATTTTCTCTTCCTTTCCTTCACAAATATCTTTGTAAACCTCTAAAAATTTTAGAACCGAGTCATTGCTCACAGCAATATTTCCTGAAGTTTGGTATGCAACATGAACATCGTGCCCTTGGTCAACTAGTCGTTGAAAAGTTCCACCCATGGATATTACATCATCGTCAGGGTGTGGACTGAAAATTAAAACCTTCTTTCTTTTTGGATTTGCTCTCTCTGGCCTGTAAGTATCATCTGAGTTAGGTTTTCCACCAGGCCAGCCAGTTATTGATCGTTGTAATTTATTAAAGACCTCTAAATTTACATCGTGTATACTTTGTATAGCAGATAATTCAGATAAATGATTTTCGTTGTAATCACTAAGTGACAATCTTAATATTGATTTACCTGTTTTATTGCATAACCAATTTAGCGCTCTTGTTTTAGTTTGTTCATTCCATTGTATTTTGGAGCCTACAACCCATGGAGTTTCAATTTTAGTTAATTTAGATGCGCTACCATTATCGAGAACAAATGTTGTATTTTTATGTTTCTGAAGAAAGCTAGCTGTAACGTTCTGTGAGATTTTTGATTCTATTGACTTAAATATCATATCACTTTTATTCTCTCCCCAAGCAATCAGAACAATTCTTTTTGCTTTTAAAATTGTTGAGACACCCATTGTTATTGCTGTCTTTGGAACATTTTCAAAACCACCAAATGATTTAGAAGCATCCGTTCTAGTCAAATAGTCTAATTTAACTAGTCTTGTCTCTGAATTCAGACTTGAACCTGGCTCGTTAAAGCCAATATGACCTGTTCTTCCAATACCTAAAAGTTGAAAGTCTAATCCACCAAGCTTATTAATTTTTTCCTCGTAATTTTTACAAAATTGTTTTACTTTACTTTCTTTTAAATCGCCTTTTGGGATATTAATATTTTCCTCTGATATGTCGATATGATTAAATAAGTGTTCATACATAAATGAATGATAACTTTCTTTGTTACCAATACTCATTGGGTAATACTCGTCAAGATTAAATGTTATAACATTTTCAAAACTTAATCCTTCATTTTTATGGATCTTAACTAACTCTTCATAAATTGTAATGGGTGATGATCCAGTTGCAAGACCAATTACACAATTCTCTTTTTTACTATTTTTTTTCGTTATCAAGTCTGCTATTTCTCTTGCAACGGCTTTAGATCCATCAAGTGAGTTATTAAAAATTACATTATGAATTTTTTCAAAACTGGTTTCTTGATTTGATCCTGGTGTTTTATACGTTAGTTCATTTATCATTGAAAAGAGTTTTTGAAAGATTAAACAATAATATAGAAAATATTATGGTTGATGATAGCAATATTAATCCTAAATATAATTCTCCATAAATAAAGTATCCAGTAGAAAATAAAGCAGAATATATAGCAAGACATCCAACCAGCATACACAAAATTCCTCTTGGAACAGCCCAAGTTTTGTTATATCCTTTTTCATTTTTAAAATCTGGAAGGTTTATAATTCTTTTCCATCCAGGACCACCTGGTCTAGTTTTTTTATAAAACTCTATTAGCTTTTGGTCATCATCAGGTTTGGTCAAAAAAGTCACTACTAACCATACAATAGTTGTAATCAAAACAATAACAGGGAATTTAAAATATGGTTCAATAAAATTCTCATTAAAGATTGCCGAAGCAATTTTTTCATTAGAAAATAGAATTGAGATCAATCCTGAACTTAACATAGCAGCTATTTCACTCCATGCATTAATTCTCCACCAAAACCATCTTAATATAAAAATTGAACCGGTCCCTGCACCAAACATTAAAATAATATCGAAAAGTTGATACGAGTTTGTTAAAGCGATAGCAAAAATTGAACTTATTATCATTAATATGACAACTGAAACTCTTCCCACATTTACTAATTCTTTTTCACTTGCATTCTTATTAATCAATTGTTTGTAAAAATCATTTACGACATAAGATGAACCCCAATTTAAATGAGTGGAAATTGTGGACATGTATGCTGAAACTAAACTAGCTAATACAAACCCAAGCAACCCAGATGGTAACAAAGTTAACATAGCTGGATAAGCTAAATCATGACCTATTTTATCTTCAACTACGTTTGGAAATGTCTCTCGTATTGAATCTAAATCTGGAAAAATTATTAATGAAGCTAAAGCAACTAAAATCCATGGCCAAGGTCTTAAAGCATAATGCATTATATTAAAAAACAATGTAGCACCTAAGGCATGATTTTCACTTTTGGCAGCTAGCATCCTTTGTGCTATATAACCTCCCCCCCCAGGCTCAGCTCCAGGATACCATGAACTCCACCATTGAACAGCAAGTGGTATAACTAGTAGTGTCCAAAGAGTATACTCATCTGATAAATCAGGAAAAATTGAAACTTTAGATGATACAAGTTCATTCGATAGAATTCCAGACATTCCACCAACCTCAGGAAGATTTACTAGATAATAAGCAGCTCCAACAGCTCCAATCATTGCAGTAAAAAATAAAATAAAATCAGTGTAGACAACACCTCTAAATCCTCCAACTGAACTAAAAATAAGTGTTACTCCACCAGCATACAATACTGTCTCAAGTGCTGAAATATCTAACATAATAGCTCCTATTTTGATTGCAGCTAATGTTACTCCAGCCATTGCCATAACATTAAAAATTATACCTAAATAAACAGATCTAAATCCTCTTAAAAAACGACCAGCCCATCCTGAATATCTCAATTCATAAAATTCCATATCAGTATTTACATCTGATCTTCTCCAGAGTTTAGCATATACAAAAACCGTTAATAATCCAGTTAATAAAAAGATCCACCATACCCAATTACCAGAAACACCATTTTGACGAACTATGTCAGTGACTAAATTTGGTGTATCTGTTGAGAAAGTAGTAGCTACCATAGATAGCCCAAGTAACCACCACGGAAGAGTTCTTCCCGAGAGAAAATATTCTTTTGAGCTTTGTGATGATTTTTTTGAAACTGCAAAACCAATTGCGAGCACGAGTAAAAAGAAAAAGAGTATTATACCCTTATCTAGGTCAGTTAGTTGTATCATTTAAATAAAAATAGAAAATCATTTTGATTTTCCATAATCATTCAAAAAATTTAGAAATAGTAATTATATCTGATTTTGAAGTTAAATCAGGTACATGCTCAGCTATTGGAATTCCTTTAACGTATGATTCTTTACTTTGAATCATGTTTATCATCGCAGTTGGGAGTTCTTTTTCATTTCTCACGGGATCAAAAGGACACTCTTCTAAAAATTTGAAAAACTTTGACCCTGAAAACTTAAACAAATTCATGTTTACTCTAACTTTTCCTTCTAAATCTAAATTATTGTTTACTTGCTCTGTTGTTGGCTTTTCAATTATGGCTTTTAAATTATTTTCATTATCCAACTTTACGACAGAAAAGGATGAGACTCTTTCCTTGGGAAAATCTAAACTATCTCTGTCGTATGATAAGAATGCATTGTCATAGTCATTTCCTTTAATCAATTTCAACGCTTCTTCAGAATACAGGTTATCACTATTACAAACACAAAAAAAGGATTCTTTTAACTTTTCATTTTGTTCTAATGCCTGAAAAACAGCATCAGCTGTACCCATTGGTTTCTGTCTGTCATCAGGAATGTGTTGAGTTGCATAACTTATATTAAGATTCAGTTCATCGTGAAACTTATCTACAGAATCTTTAAAATTTTTATAATCTTTTGAAACAACTAAAACGACATTTTCAAATCCTGCATCAGAAATATTTTTTAATAAAAAATATATGAAAGGTTTATTATTTTTTCCAAAGGTAATGAGTGATTTACTTGTTTTATTAGCTTGTTCAAACTTAGAATGATCTAGTTTATCAGATTCTGATTTTTTCATTCTGGAAGACATTCCTCCAGCCATTACAATAATTGTATCAACCATACTGCAAATATAAAATCGTTAATCTGAATCTAATGATTTTAAGTAGAAATTTTTAAGGGCTGGACGAGTTCTAGCTTCAATCAAAATTTTCTCAATTTTTTTCACAATATCAGGGTGATTAATTGAGATATCATATAACTCTTTTGGGTCTTTTTCTAAATCAAACAATTCAAAATTATCATTTGCTTTTTGTAGGTTGGTTTTGATTGCTTTCCATTTTCCATATCTTAATGCTTGCTGACCACCTCTACTTGCGAATTCCCAATATAAATATTCATGTTTAGGTTGCTTATTATTCAATATCGTCGGTAGATAACTTAATCCATCAATATAATTGGGTTTATTTAATTTAAGCAAGTCTAAAACAGTTGCATAAAAATCCTGAAATGAAGAAATATGATTTGAAACTCTTTTTTCTTTAATATTTCTTGGCCAATGCACTATCATTGGAACTCTTATACCTCCTTCATAAACTTTTCCTTTAACTCTTTGAGGATGATTATTCAGGAAACCTGTGCTTTCAAAATAATTCAAATCAAGAGGTTGAACGTAAGATGGTCCATTATCACTTGTAAAAATGATTATAGTATTTTCATATTGCCCTGTCTCTTTTAAAACAGAGACCAATTCGCCAACTTGTTCATCCAAATATGATATCATAGCAGCATATGTTGCTTTGGGATATTGATTAGGATAATAAGCCCTACCAACATAAGGTTCTTCCTCACCAATTTTTTTTCTGTAATAATCAACCCATTTTTTAGGTGCTTGCAAGGGAAGGTGAGGTATTGGAGATGCATAATATAAAAAGAATGGTTTATTATTTTCATCTCTTAAAAATTCTATAGCTTTTTGATGCATTAATGTTGGTGCATAATCTTTTTGATTATATTTTTCATAAGAGATTTCATCGTTTACATCTGCATCTATGGCTAAACCTTCCTGTTTAGTTACAATATAATTGTCTAGAAAATCTCTTTCTTCATTATTCCATAAATGTGTAGGATAAAAAGTATGGGCTTGTCTTTGACAATTATATCCATAAAAAAAATCAAATCCTTTTTTATTTGGAACGCTGTTAGTATGTGGAGCACCCAAACCCCATTTGCCAACCATTCCTGTTTTATAACCATTTTTTTGTAGAACATTAGCTACTGTCAATGTTGAATCTGGTAAAGGTCTTTGACCTTCTAGCTCAGGATTATCAAGCATAGATTGGAAACTCCACACATTTCCTCTTTCATTCCACTCACCATTATCCCTAATATATGTATGACCACTGTGTTGTCCTGTCATTAAAACACTTCTTGATGGAGCGCAAACTGGGGAGCCGGAGTAGTGATCAGTAAATAAGATTCCTTTTTCAGCTAAAGAATCTATATTTGGGGTTTCAATTATTTTTTGACCATAAACACCAACTTCACCATATCCAAGATCATCAGCAAGAATATAAATTATATTTGGGTTTTCACTCTTTTTAGAACATCCATATGAAAATAATATCAGTATAAATAGTATTATACGCATAATCACTAAATTTATAAATATTTAAGTTAAGGTTATTCGTGAAATAATGATAAATGGGTTCTCAAAATTTTCAAAAAAAGAAAAAATAAACTGGTTATTTGAAAATTACTTTCATGGAGATTTTAGTGCAAAGGATATAATTGAAAAATATTTAAATTCTGATGATGAGATTCAGAAAATACATGACGAGCTCTCTGAAAATACAATATCAAATTTTTATCTGCCACTCGGTGTTGCTCCTAATTTTTTAATTAACAATAAAGATTTTGTTATACCTATGGCTATTGAAGAAAGTTCGGTAGTAGCAGCAGCATCCAAATCTGCTAAATTTTGGTACTCTAGAGGTGGTTTCAAAACCGAAGTAATCAAATTTAAAAAAACTGGGCAAGTACATTTTAAATTTTATGGAAATGAAAGTAGTTTGGAAGCTTTTTTTGAAATTATTAAGGACAAACTTCTCAGTGAATGTTCAGATATTACAAAAAACATGCAGAAAAGAGGTGGTGGAATTTCTGCAATTAATCTTAAAAATGAATCCTCGGCTGTTAAAAATTATTATCAAATTAATGTAGAATTTGATACCGTAGATTCTATGGGCGCAAATTTTATAAACTCATGCCTGGAAAAAATATCTCAATCCTTTGAAAATGAGTTTAAAACTTATACTGGATTTTCTAAAGATGATCAACTAGAGATTATCATGAGTATACTTTCAAATCATACACCTGAATGTTTAGTTAGAGCTGAAGTTAGTTGTAAAATAGAAGACTTGGAAAGCAAGGAAATAACTAATTCTAAATTATTTGCTAATAAGTTTATTGATGCGGTTGAAATAGCTGAAAATAATATTTCAAGAGCTGTAACTCATAATAAAGGAATAATGAACGGAATTGATTCAGTAGTGATTGCTACTGGTAACGATTTTAGAGCAGTAGAAGCATCTGCTCATTCATATGCATCAATAACTGGAAAATACACAAGTCTTTCACATGCTAAGATTGTTGATGAACAATTTACTTTCTGGATGGAATTACCGTTATCAATTGGAACTGTTGGAGGAATTACTAATATTCATCCTTTAGTAAAATGGTGTTTGCAACTTCTAGGAAATCCATCAGCAAAAGAACTTATGGGTATAATAGCAGCCTCAGGTTTAGCTCAAAATTTTGCAGCTGTTAAATCTCTTGTTACTGAGGGAATTCAAGCTGGGCACATGAAAATGCATTTAAATAACATTTTGAATAGTTTAAATGCATCAAATTTGGAGAAACAAAAAATTACACAAATACTTAATGGTAGTGATATTTCATATAGTTTAGTTGATCAAACTCTTCAAAATTTGAGAAAAAGTGAAGGTTAAATTCAAAAGCAATGGCAAACTATTATTATCCGGCGAATATTTAGTTCTGAAGGGTGCTAAATCCTTATCAATCCCAACTAAATTTTCCCAAACTTTAGAGGTTTCTAACAATTCATCGGGAAAACTAAGGTGGGAAAGTTATGATCAAAAAAGAAAAATTTGGTTTGATCTAAATTTTGATTTAAATAAGGAATGGAATTTAAAATCTTTTAAAGAAAACAAATTATTGTTTAAAACATTAAGTGCCATAAAAAGAAAAAATCCAGAATTATTTTCAAAAGGAGTTTCATTTAAAACTACAATGGATTTTAATAGAAATTGGGGTCTTGGATCATCTTCAAGTTTAATAAACAATTTAGCAACTTGGGCTAACCTTGATAAATTTAAACTTTATTGGAATGTTACGAATGGTAGTGGATATGATTTAGCTTCATCTTCAACCAATAAACCTATAGTTTATAAATTAAGTGATAAAAAAAATCCATATTATAGAGAAGTGAATTTTAATCCTCCTTTTAAGAACAACCTATATTTTATTTACTTGGGTAATAAACAAAATACTTACAATGAGATTTTAAATTTCAATGAATTAAAAGTTAAAGAAAAATCAATTTTAAAAGTTAGTAGCATAACAGAAAAAATTTTGAATTGTGATTCATTTGAAGATTTTAAATCACTTATTAAAGAACATGAAGGAATTCTATCTCAACTTTTAAAAAGAGAAACTGTTAAGGATTTATACTTTAAAGATTATTTAGGTGAAATTAAAAGTCTTGGAGCATGGGGTGGAGATTTTATTCTAGCTGCAGGTGATCAAAACTCAAAAACCTATTTTAACAACTTAGGCTATAATGTAGTTTTTACCTTCGATGAGCTGATAAAAAGTTGATTGGAATTTAAGTTTGGCACGATTAATGAAAAGTTATTAATACAGAAAGTATACAATATTTTTTGGTTAGTTGTTGTTTTAAATGCCCATTCAATCTCAAACTGTATGGGCATTTACTTTTTTACACTATAAGCAGTTCTAAATCCAGTGTGTAATGAACTACTATCTGGGGTAGTTTTCATTCTTGCTGAGTTTCTGTATCCACTACAATAAGAGTCATTACACAAAAAACTCCCTCCTCTAACTACTTTTTTTTCACTATATGGATCTACAGGATCATAACTTTTCTTGGGTCCTTGAGGGTCTACTATTCCCTCTTTGGGTAGCATAGAATAATAATTAGCATGATACCAATCTGAACACCACTCCCAAACATTTCCGGCCATATCAAATAGTCCATAATTATTTGGACTAAATGACTTTACAGGTGATGCATAATAAAACTTATCATTTAAAGAATTTGATTTTGGAAAGATACCTTCCCAAATATTTGCTTTTAAATTACCATCATTAACTTTTTGATTACCCCAACTATAAATTTCATTAATTAAACCTCCTCTTGATGCATACTCATACTCAGCCTCTGTGGGTAGTCTTTTGCCTGCCCATTTACAATATTCATTCGCATCTTCCCAACTGACATGAACTACTGGATAATCATCTTTTCCTTCAATATTACTGCCAGGACCAAATGGTTGTTTCCAATTAGCTTCTCTTACCAATGACCACCATTTTGAATAATCATTTAAATTGCTGGTGTTTGATTCTTTAAAAACAAGAGATGATGGACTTAGTAAACTATCGTTAGGCTTAGGTGTACCTGGTGGTAACATAGATTTAATTTCATCCCAATTAATAGATCTTTCCGCAGTTGTTATATAACCAGTTGCATCTACAAATTCTTTAAACTGAGCATTAGTAACTTCAGTTTCATCCATCCAAAAAGAACTGATTTCTATTTTGTGTTTAGGATATTCATCAGGTCTCGCTTCATCATTATCAGCCCCCATCTCAAAAAAACCTCCTTCAATAAAAATCATTCCAGATTTGTTGACAAGCTGAGGTTGTTTCACTTCATTATTACATGATATAAAAACTATAAGTAATACTAAAATATTTTTTTTTAAAATCATAATACAATTTATAACACTCTTGTGATATTATTAAAATAATCATAAATTTAGTTTAAACAACAACTACTTTATGAATAAAATTAAATCTGAAGCATATTGGAAAAAAAATTTAAAATATTTAGTAATTCTACTTTCAATATGGTTCTCTGTTTCATTTGGATTTGGGATTCTGTTCGTAGATGAGCTAAATCAAATTCAATTTTTCGGTTTCAAACTTGGTTTCTGGTTTGCTCAGCAAGGATCAATATATGTATTTGTAATTTTAATTTTTGTATACATATATCTAATGAACAAACTTGATAAGAATTATAGATCTAAAAAATGAGTTTACAATTATCTATTTGGTTGATCGTAGGATTAACTTTTGCATTATATATTGGAATTGCAATTTGGTCAAGAGCTAGCTCAACAAATGAATTTTATGTTGCTGGTAAAGGAGTCCATCCTATTGCTAATGGCATGGCAACTGCCGCGGATTGGATGAGTGCTGCGTCTTTTATCTCAATGGCCGGAATTATTTCTTTTTTAGGATATGATGGATCTGTATACTTGATGGGCTGGACAGGTGGTTATGTCCTTTTAGCGCTTTTACTTGCACCTTATCTAAGAAAATTTGGAAAATTTACTGTTCCAGCATTCATTGGGGACAGATATTATTCTAACACAGCCCGTACTGTTGCTGTTTTTTGTGCATTAATCGTTTCTTTTACTTATATAGCAGGTCAAATGAGAGGTGTTGGTGTTGTCTTCTCACGTTACTTAGAAGTTGATATAAATTCTGGTGTTTTTATTGGAATGGGAATCGTTTTGTTCTATGCAATATTAGGTGGAATGAAAGGTATAACCTACACTCAAGTTGCTCAATATTGTGTTTTAATATTTGCATTCATGGTTCCAGCAATTTTTATTTCCATTGAAATGACATCAAATCCAATTCCACAACTAGGATTTGGATCAGCTGGATCTGATGGAGTATATCTTCTTGATAAATTGAATGGATTACATGAAGAACTTGGATTTAGTAAATACACGTCTGGATCAAAATCAACTCTTGATGTATTTTTTATAACTGCAGCTTTGATGATTGGAACAGCAGGTCTTCCACATGTTATTGTAAGATTTTTCACTGTGAAAAAAGTTAGTGATGCAAGAAAATCGGCTGGTTGGGCATTGTTATTCATTGCTATACTTTATACAACTGCTCCTGCAATTGCTGTTTTTGCAAGAACAAACTTAATTGATACAGTTTCTGAAAAAAATTACACAGAAATGCCATCTTGGTTCAAAAAATGGGAAGATACTGGACTATTAAAATTTGATGATAAAAATGGAGATAACGTAATCCAATATAATGGTAATGAAATGATTAATGAATTAACTATTGACAGAGACATAATGGTTCTAGCTAATCCGGAGATTGCCCAACTCCCAAACTGGGTTATTGCACTTTTAGCTGCAGGAGCTTTGGCAGCTGCATTGTCTACTGCTGCAGGATTACTTTTAGTTATCTCTTCTTCTGTTTCACATGATCTTATTAAAAGAATTATAAAACCGGATATTTCTGAAAAAGGTGAGTTAGTTGCTGCTAGGTTATCTGCTTTTTTTGCAGTACTGCTAGCTGGGTATTTTGGTATCAACCCACCTGATTTTGTTGCAGCAACTGTTGCACTTGCTTTTGGGTTGGCCGCAGCATCATTTTTCCCTGCCATTGTATTAGGAATATTTCATAAAAAGATGAATAAAGAAGGTGCTATTTCTGGAATGGTAATAGGGATTTTACTAATGCTTTTTTACATGACTAAGTTCAAATTTGGATGGTTTGGTGGCGGAGCAGAATCTGATTGGTGGTTTGGTATTTCACCCGAAGGTTTTGGAACAGTTGCAATGATTGTTAATTTTATAGTTTCGATTTCTGTTTCAAAGTTTACATCACCACCTCCTAAGGAAATTATTGAACTTGTTGACAATATTAGGTTGCCTAATGAAAATGACGACTAATGAGATTACTAATTATAATATTATTCTCATTAAATATTTTTTCTCAAAACAATGAGTTTGAAAGATTACAGTTTGTAAAAGGAAAGGACACTTTAAATTACAGACTTTTAAAGCCTATAGATTTTGATTCTTCAAAAAAATATCCTTTGCATTTATTTCTTCATGGTGTTGGTGAGAGAGGAAATGACAATGAAAGACAATTGATTCATGGGGCAAAAGTTTTTTTAAAACAGGAAAACAGAGAAAAATATAAATCATGGGTTTTATTTCCTCAGTGTCCTTCAAATGATTGGTGGGGTAATGAAAATAGATATCCTAAGCTTAAAGGAACAACTATTAAGCTAGTTATTGAATTAATGGAACAAATGATATCAGGAAATAACGTAGACTCAAATAGAGTCTATGTTTCAGGTTTATCTATGGGAGGTATGGGAACTTTTGAAATTCTTAGTCAAAGACCTGATATGTTTGCTGCAGCCACACCAATATGTGGTTCAGGTGATTTAAATAAAGTAAAAAATTACGCAAAAAAATTACCCATTTGGATTTTTCATGGTTCGCTCGACAAAGTTGTTCTTCCACAAGAATCTTTAAATATTGCAAAAAAAATTATTGAGGAAGGAGGAAATCCAAGATTAACATTATATGAAAATGTTGGACATGATAGCTGGAACGATGCATTTGAAGAAAAAGATTTTTTATCTTGGATTCACTCTAAATCAAAATAACATGAATAAATTATTAAATCTTTACTTTTTAATAGCTATGGTTTCTATTAATGCTCAAGTAACATACATTCAAGGTGGTGGAACATTAGATGATTGGGCTCATTTAAAAAAATATGAAAAAGATAACATGGAAATAAAAGGAATTGATGATCCAAATAGAGTAGTCTTCATGGGAAACTCAATAACTGAGGGATGGTTGTATTTTAATAAATCTTTTTTTATTGAAAATCCATTTATTAATAGGGGAATTGGAGGACAAACAACTCCACAAATGTTAATTAGATTTAAACCTGATGTAGTTAATCTTAATCCAAAAGCTGTTGTGATACTTGCTGGAATCAATGATATCGCGGGAAATACCGGCCCAGTGACTATTGAAAATATTGCTGAAAATATTTTTTCAATGGCAGAAATAGCTTTAGCTAATAATATTGAAGTATTTATTTGCTCGGTATTACCAGCAGCAGATTTTCCATGGTCACCTGGAAAAAATCCAGCTGAAAAAGTAATAAAACTTAATTCTTTACTTAAAGATTATTGCAATAAAAATAAACTAACCTATGTTGATTATTACTCTGCAATGGATAATGGTAAAGGTGGCTTGAAAGTGCCAGAACATACAGCTGCTGATGATTTAGTTCATCCTAATAAAGCTGGCTATGCCGTAATGGAGGGAGTAATTTTAAAAGCCCTCAATAATTAATTAATTTGTTTAAATTAGTTTATAGTGAAAAAGAATATTTATTACTTTCTGATACCTTTTCTGGCAATTCTTGCTTTAAAGTATTTTGATTCATTTTCTGTAAGTGAACAAATTACAGGTGTTGAGAGCAGTGAAATATTAATTTCACATAATAATATTCCGGAAACTGTTGATTTCAACTTTCACGTAAAGCCTATTATTTCTGATAAATGCTTTGCTTGTCATGGCCCTGACGAAAAAGAAAGAGCTGCTAATCTTAGACTTGATACTGAGGATGGATTATATCAACTCACAGAAGAACTTAGCTCTTATGTTGTTGATAAAAAATCTCCTAAAAAAAGTGAAATGCTAAATAGGATTTTTCATGAAAATCCAAGTATTGTAATGCCTCCGCCCGAATCAAATTTAGTATTAAGTGATTATGAAAAAGAGATATTAAATAAATGGATACTGCAAGGAGGTAAATGGAAAAAACATTGGTCTTATAATAAACCTATTAAGCCTCAGATTCCAGATGTAAAAAACAAGAGTTGGATAAATAATGATATTGATTATTTCACTCTCAAAAATATTGAAGCTAATGGACTTAATATTTCAAGCGTAGAAGACAAGGAAATATTGATTAGAAGATTATATTTTGATTTAATTGGATTACCTCCTAGTGTTGAAGAAATTGATGAATTTTTAAATGATAGAACTGGAAATTCGTACGAGAAAATTGTTGACAAGCTATTGAACTCAGAAAATTATGGAGAAAGAATGGCTAGTATTTGGATGGACATAGCTAGGTATGGAGATAGTCATGGATATCAGGATGATTTAGAAAGAGTGATGTGGCCCTGGAGAGATTGGGTCATACATGCGTATAATTCGAATTTACCATATGATGAATTTATTACATGGCAACTTGCCGGAGACTTAATTCCAAATGCAACTAAAGAACAAATCATTGCAACAGGATTCAACAGAAATCATAAAATCACACAAGAAGGTGGGGTAATTCCTGAGGAGTATAGAACTGAGTATGTAGCAGATCGAACAAATACTACTTCAAAAATGATGTTAGGTTTAACAATGGAATGTGCTAGATGTCATAGTCATAAATATGATGAAATTTCACATGATGAATATTATGGCATGTTTAGCTATTTCAATAATATAGATGAAGAAGGTTTAATTACATATCAAGATAAAGCTCCAAAACCAAATATTACAGTATCCAGAAAAGATATTGACAATGATTTAGGATTTATAAAACTTCCTGATTCCATTGATGAAGTTACATTCATGGTAATGAAAGAAACTGAGAATCTGAGAAAAACATACGTTCTTGAAAGAGGCTCCTATGATGCTCCTAGTAGAGAAGTTAAGCCTATGACACCAAATGCTGTGCTTCCAATAAATAAATCTAATTCTAACAGATTAGATCTTGCTAATTGGTTTTTTGATGATGAAAACCCTTTAACTTCCAGAGTTGTTGTAAACAGATTGTGGCAACAATTTTTTGGCGTAGGGATTGTTGCAACACCAGATGATTTTGGAAGTCAAGGTAATAGACCAACGAATCCTGAACTTTTAGATTGGCTTGCAGTGACTTACATGGAAAACGGATGGGATACTAAAAAATTCATAAAAAAAATAGTTACTTCAAAAACTTACATGCAATCAAGCAAAGTTGATGAACAAAACAAAAAATTAGATCCTGAAAATGTATTTCTTTCATATTATCCAAGACAGAAACTCCCTGCCGAGATGATAAGAGATAATATCCTTGCATCAAGTGGTCTTTTAGTTAATAAACTAGGTGGACCTAGTGTAAAACCATATCAACCGGAAGGACTTTGGGATGAGGTTATTGGAGGAGGAGGAGGATCACTTGCACGTTATGTACAAAGTGAGGGAGATAATTTATACAGGAGAAGTTTATATACTTTTTGGAAAAAAACTGTCCCTCCCCCATCAATGATGATATTTGATGCATCTTCAAGAGATAATTGTGAGGTAAAAAGGCAGGATACCAGTACTCCCTTACAATCTTTAACACTAATGAATAATCCAGAGTTTATTGAAGCTGCAAATTTTTTGTCTGAATCAATTGAGAGTAAAAGTTTAAATACAAATGATAAAATAATTTATCTGTATAGGACAGTAACAGGAAGGACTCCAAACAATAATGAAATTTCCAAGTTGAAAAATTATTTGAAAGATCAAATTGAGCTTGATAATTTAAATGCATTTAATAAATTAACTATGCTTGTATATAACTTAGATGAAACTAGTCAAAAAAGCTAAATGAAAGAATTACATAACCATTTTATAAATAATAACAGAAGAAACTTTCTAAAAAAGACTGGTTTGTGTATTGGTGGTCTGGCGTTAGGGTCATTAGTGAATCCTTTTCAAAGGGATGATAAGAATCCATTTTCCTTGATATCAAATCAGTTAAATCTTCCAAATTATGCTCCTAAAGCTAAAAGAATAATTTATCTATTTCAAAGTGGTGGTCCTTCTCAAAATGATCTATTTGACTATAAACCCAAATTAAGTCAAATGAAAGGCATTGACTTGCCTGAATCTGTAAGGATGGGACAAAGATTAACTGGAATGACATCTGGTCAATCTAGATTTCCTCTAGTTGGAAGTTCAACTAAATTTAGACAATACGGAGAAGCAAGAGCTTGGGTTAGTGACTTAATGCCCTATATTGGAAAAATTTCAGATGAACTATGTTTTATAAAGTCCATGCATACAGAAGCTATAAATCATGATCCAGCAGTAACTTTTTTCCAAACAGGATCTCAGCAACCAGGAAGACCTAGTATGGGATCTTGGCTAAGCTATGGTTTAGGAAGTTTAAATAAGAATTTACCAAGTTTTGTTGTTTTACTGTCAAGGGGAACAGGAAGACCTAAAGGACAACCTTTGTATTCAAGGCTATGGGGAAATGGCTTTTTAAGCTCTCTTCATCAAGGTGTGCAGTTTAGATCAGCAAAAGATCCTGTATTGTTTTTAAAAGATCCTGAAAGTCTTTCCAAAAGTGAACGAAGAAAAATGCTAGACTATCTTTCTGAACTGAATGAAGAACAAGAAAGAAAATTTGGAGATAAAGAAGTTTCAAATAGAATTTCTCAGTACGAGATGGCATATAGAATGCAAACTTCCGTTCCTGAAACAATGGATATTTCTGATGAACCAGAAAGTATTTTAAAGCTTTATGGGCCAAATGCTAATAAACCCGGAACATATGCTGCAAACTGTATACTTGCCAGAAAATTAATTGAGAAAGATGTTCGATTTGTTCAACTTTATCACATGGGTTGGGATCAACATGAAAACCTACCAAATCAAATCAAAGGTCAAGCAAGTGATGTAGATCAACCCACAGCTGCATTAATCATGGACTTGAAACAAAGAGGCTTACTTGAAGATACTTTGGTTGTTTGGGGAGGTGAATTTGGTAGAACAGCGTATAGTCAAGGTAATATTAGTGCATTAAAAGCTGGAACTTATGGAAGAGATCATCACCCAAGATCTTTCACAATCTTTATGGCTGGTGCGGGTGTTAAGCCAGGTTTTTCATATGGTCAAACAGATGACTTAGGATATAATATTGTTAAAGATCCAGTTCATGTTCATGACCTTCAAGCAACTATACTTCATCTTTTTGGAATTAATCATGAAAAAATGATTTACAAATATCAGGGAAGAAGATTTAGACTAACGGATGTTTTTGGTGAAATAAAACATGATATTCTAACATAAATGGTTAGATATTTTTGTCTATTTTTTTTCTTTTTTGGCTTCTCTCAAGAAAGTACTTTTAAAGATTATAATCAAAAAATAGCAGGTATTGATTTTAACCTCGAAATGGTTGCAATACCCTCTGGAACTTTTAAAATGGGAAGTCCAAACTTTGAAAAAAATAGACTTGCAGATGAGGGGCCTGTTCATGAAGTTTATATTGATTCTTTTTGGATTGGAAAGTTTGAAATAACCTGGGATTTATATCAGCTTTTTATGCAAAGAGAAATAGATTCAAAAAAAATTAAATACGGAGATGAGATTAATGTTGATGTTGATGCTGTTACTAGTGCTACAACACCATATGTTGATATGACATTTGGAATGGGTTCAAATGAATATCCTGCTATTTCAATGACTCAATTAGCTGCATCTAAATTTTGTGAATGGCTTTCAGCAATGACGGGAAATTATTATAGATTGCCAACTGAAGCTGAGTGGGAATATGCCTGCAGAGCAGGAAGTGAAAGTGCTTATGGTTTTGGTAATGACGTGAATGAATTAGCAGACTATGCTTGGTATGATTATAATAGTGGAGGCAAGTATCAAAAAGTTGGTTCAAAAAAACCAAATAATTGGGGATTACATGATATGCATGGAAACGTAGCTGAATGGACACTCGATCAATATAGCCCTAGAAGTTATTATTCTTATGTAAATCAAATAGCTGATAATCCTTACAATAAAGCACAAAAGCTATATCCAAGAGTAGTAAGAGGTGGTTCGTGGATGAGTAGTGATTATAGATTAAGAAGTTCTAGTAGAACACCATCAAATAAAAATTGGAAAAAACAAGATCCCCAAATTCCTAAAAGTAGATGGTGGCATACGGATGCTCAATTTTTAGGTTTTAGAATTGTAAGACCTTACAAAGTTCCAGAAAATTATAAAGATTTCTGGATACAATAATAATTACTAAATTGATGAGGTGAAAAGACGTGGTTTTATTAATACTATTGCTGCAACTACTTCCCTAGCAGTATTTCCGAAAACTCAATACATAGGAGATTTATTTGAAAATAAATTTAATTTGAATTATGCACCTCACTTTGGAATGTTTCAAAATATGGCAGGTGAAGATTTGATTGATCAATTAAACTTTATTGCAGATAATGGTTTTAAAGCTTTTGAGGATAATGGCATGAAAAATAGATCCATTTCAATGCAAGAAAAAATTGGATCCACCCTTAACAAAAGAAATATGAGTATGGGTGTTTTTGTAGCTCACAAAATTTATTGGAATGAACCAAATCTTGCTAGTAGTAATAAGAACAAAAGAGAAGAATTTTTAAAACATATTACAGAGTCTGTTGATGTTGCTAAAAGAGTGAATGCAAAGTGGATGACAGTAGTTCCAGGACATAAAGATTTAAGACTAAACTTGTCCTATCAAGAATCAAATGTTATTGATACTTTAAAATTTGCATGTGATATTTTAGAAAAACATAATCTTGTTATGGTTTTGGAGCCTTTAAACTTTAGGGATCACCCAGGGCTTTTATTAACAGAAAGTCCTCAAGCTTACAGAATATGTAAGGCTGTAAATTCTAAATCATGTAAAATATTGTTTGATATTTATCATCAACAAATACAAGAGGGTAACTTAATTCCTAATATTGAAAAATGTTGGTCCGAGATTGAATATTTTCAAATTGGTGATAACCCTGGAAGAAAAGAGCCTACAACTGGCGAAATCAATTATAAAAATGTATTTAAATATATCTACGAAAAAGGATATAAAGGAATTTTAGGAATGGAACATGGTAATTCAATTTCTGGAATACGTGGTGAGAAAAAACTTATAACTTCCTACCAAGAGGTAGATAACTTTAATTAACAACTATTATGAAAAACATTAAAAGAAGATCATTTATTAAGAACACGTCAATAATAACTGGTGGTTTAGTTCTACCATCATTTTCATTGAAGAAAAATAAAATTGATTACAGTAAAAAATTAAAGATTGCAGTTGTTGGATGCGGAGGAAGAGGAACTGGTGCTGCTGTAGAAGCATTAAGAGCAGATAAAAATGTAGAATTAATTGCAATGTGCGATGCTTTTAAAGACAGGTTAGAAGGAAGTTTAAAATCAATTCAAGAAGAACTTGATGGAGAAATTCAAGTAGAGGTAAAAGAAAAAAATAAATTTGTTGGATTTGATGGATATAAGAAAGCTATTGATAAAGCTGATGTAGTTATACTAGCAACACCTCCGGGGTTTAGACCACAACATTTTAAATATGCTGTAGAAAATGATAAGCATGTTTTCATGGAAAAACCTGTTGCAACTGATGCTAATGGCGTTAGACAAGTTTTAGAAACTGCAAAACTTGTTAAAGAGAAAAAACTAAATGTAGTTGTTGGTTTACAAAGAAGATATCAACCATGTTATCTTGATTTTATGAAACAAGTTAAACGTGGAATTGTAGGGAAAATAACTTCTGGTACTGTAAGATGGAATAGTTCAGGTGTTTGGGTTAGAGCTAGAAAACCTGAACAAACTGAGCTTGAATATCAAATGAGGAATTGGTATTATTTTAACTGGCTATGTGGAGATCATATTGTAGAACAACATATTCACAATTTGGATGTTGCAAACTGGTTTTTAAACGAATATCCAATTTCTGCCCAAGGAATGGGTGGAAGAGAGGTAAGAAAAGGAATCGACCATGGTGAAATCTTTGATCATCATTATGTTGAATATAAATATGCAAGTGGAGCTGTGATACACAGCCAATGTAGACATCAACCAGGCACCCATAGCCAAGTAAATGAGACTTTAGTTGGAACTAAGGGAGTATTGAATTTGACCAATAGTGGTGTTATTACGATAAATGATCATGATGGAAACATAATGCATCAGTATGATCCAAAAAATGACGAGAGTCCATACCAAATTGAACACAACAAATTATTTAATTCTATAAGGACAGGTGGGCAAATTGATGATACAGAATACGGAGCCAAAGCAACAATGACTGCAATAATGGGAAGAATGGCAACATACTCAGGCAAGGTAGTAAAATGGGATGATGCTATTAATGATCAAAATATTTTGGTTCCTGAAAATCTAACCTGGAATAGTGAAGCGCCAGTAAATCCAGACGAAAATGGATTTTACAAGGTTGCTGTCCCTGGAAAATAATTTTTAATGAATCATAGATTTTTTAATCCATTATTACTTTTTATCATTTTAATTTCATGTAATAATGTTAGTGATAATGATTTAAATGATTTAAATGATTTAAATGATGAAGTAATAACATTTCCAAGAGAATTTAATATATCTCACAATTCATTAAATAGAAAATATATTTTTTATAAGTCAAAAAATTTAGCTGAAAACTCCCCTTTAGTTTTTGTTCTTCATGGATACACCAGCAATTCTTCTAATATTATGAACTATTCTAAAATGAATAGTATAGCAGAAGAAAATGGTTTTGCTGTTTGTTACCCTCAAGGAACCAACAATTCATTGACCGGAGCATCGCATTGGAACGCAAATTTAAAACCCATGAGTTCTGTTGAAGACTCTAGCTTTTTAACTGAATTAGCTAAGCACCTTCAAGATGAATATGATTTAAGTATCGAAAATACTTTTGCGTGTGGTATGTCTAATGGAGGTTTTATGAGTTACACCCTAGCTTGTGAACAAAGCGAAACTTTTAAAGCCATTGCATCAATTACAGGGACAATGAGCGGTTATGATTGGCAAAATTGTAATCCAAACCATAAGATACCTGTGCTACAAATTTCAGGAAGCAATGATAGAACAGTTCCTATGGATGGCTCGATGTCTCCCACTTGGGGTTGGGGAGGAGCACCAGATATAGAAAATATAATTGACTACTGGTCCGAAATCAATGAATGTTCAAATTCAAAGATTATTAATTTACCCGATATTAGTAGTCAAGACAATTCTTTTGTAACACTAAACAAAAGATTTAATTTAGAATCAAAAGATAGAGTTAGACTATATACAGTTCACGGTGGTGGACATGATTGGCCAGGTGCTTGGGGAAATATGGATATTGATGCTAGTGAAGAAATTTGGGATTTTTTTAGTAAACACTTAAAATAGAATAAATGAAAAATTATAACAGAAGAGGTTTTTTACAAACATCAACTCTAGGCGCTATGGCAGCATCTACATTGAGTGTAAATTGTCAAAATAATTTAAACTCAAACAGAGATGGAATATACATGGGAGATTTCTCTGAAAAACCAAATAATAATATTAGAGCTGCATTTATTGGAATAAATAGAGGAAGTACACACCTCAAAAATTTTGCTACTCTTCCTGGGACGGAAGTTGTTGCTTTGTGTGACTTATATGAAGACATTGTTGAGAGAGAGTATGGCAAATTAAAAACTTACACTGATAAGTTAGATAATCTAAAAAAATATTGGGGTGATGAAAATAAATGGAAACTAATGCTTGATGAAGTTAAACCTGATGTAGTTTTTATAAGTTCAAATTGGAACAGTCATGCTCCAATGGCTATTGAATCAATGAAAAAAGGAGCTCATGCCTTTGTCGAAGTACCTTTGGCTGTTACGCTTGAAGAAATGTGGGATATTGTAAATACATCTGAAAAAACAAAAAAGCATTGCATGATGATGGAGAATGTTAATTATGGACGAGATGAATTACTTTTTTTAAACATGTGCCGAAAAGGTCTTGTTGGTGAACTCCTTCATGCAGAGGCAGCTTACATACATGAACTGAGATGGCAAATGTATAATGAAGAAAGAGGAACAGGATCGTGGAGAACATTGCACTATGCCAATGGAAAAGGTAATCTTTATCCAACTCATGGTCTTGGACCTGTCGCACAGTATATGAATTTAGCTAGAGGTGAAGATAATTTTAAAACTTTGGTTTCATTTTCTTCTCCTGCACTAGGAAGAAATATATACTCAAAAAAGAATTTTGATGAAAATCACAAATGGAATAAGCTAGATTTTTCTAATGGGGACATGAATACTTCCATTTTAAAAACGGTTCTTGGAAGAACAGTAATGGTTCAGTGGGACGAAACTAGTCCAAGACCCTACTCTAGACTAAATCTAATTCAAGGAACGTTAGGAACACTTGCTGGATTTCCAACGAGAGTTGCTTTAGAAAATGGATTTAAGGATATAACAAAAGATCATCATTCATGGATACAAGGTGAAAATTTACAAAAGATATATGATGAATATGATCATCCTTTGTATAAAAGATTGAATGCAAAAACCAAAAAATCAGGACATGGTGGTATGGATGGTATTATGATGTACAGAATTGTAGAGTGTTTACAGAAAGGTCTTCCTCTTGATCAAAACGTTTATGAAGGTTGTTTTTGGAGTGCAGTAACACCATTGAGTGGAAATTCTATTGAAAATGAAGGAGCTCCACAACAATTTCCGGATTTTACCAGAGGTGAATGGAAAAAAACTAAAGAATTAGGAATCGTTTTATAAAATAAAAAAAGCTCCCCTTTAGGAAAGCTTCTCATTGGTTTCTACAAACCCCTTGGTAAAGTACCAAGGTTACACAACGGGACAAATGTAGTTATTTTATTTACATTACTAAAATTTGAATTTTATAAGATGAAATTTGCTCTTGTATTTTTAATATCATTATTATCATTTCACTGTGAAGTTTTTTCTCAAAAAACAGAATTTAAAGTGATGGCATGGAATATTTTGAGATCTGGAAATCAAATTGAAAACGGAGTTGATATTGTTTCAGATATTATTAAAGAAATCAACCCAGATGTTGTTTTAATGGTTGAAACTTATGGATCAGGACCTTATATAGCTAAAAAAAATGGATACAATTTTCATTTAGTAGCTAAAGAAGGAACTGCTCTTGACGATAAATCAGTAAATCTTTCGATATACTCAAAGTTTCCATTTGGTGAAAGAATTGATACTGAATATCCATTCTTTTTGGGAGGAATTGAAATTCTTATTGATAACAAGAAAGTTAGATTTTTTTCAAACTGGTTTCACTACCAGCCATGGAACAATAAACCTGAAGAAATGGGAAAAACTGTAGAAGAATTATTGGAATGGGAAAAGACTGAACATCGATATAATATGATTCAAATGGTATTGCCTTATTTTAAAAGATATGCTAATGAAAGTGATTCGATACCCATAATTGTGGGTGGTGATATGAATAGTCCTTCACATCTAGACTGGAGTAAAAAAACAAAGAAAATCCATAACGATCTGGTTGTTCCATGGTATTCAACAAAAGTTTTTGAAAATTTGGGGTTTACAGATTCTTATAGGCACGAAAACCCTAATCCACTAAAGCACCCTGGTATAACTTGGGATCATAAAGAAAGAGACGACTCTCATAGAATTGATTATATTTTTTTTAAAGGAAAGAAGTTGAAATCTACAAGCTCAAAGACCTACATGCAATTCTTTAATGAGAATATTAATATCAATGATAAACAATTCAAATACCCATCAGATCATGGAATTGTTGTTACTAATTTTAAATTTTAAAAGGGAAATTATTCCTTAATAAAATGCCCATTGATAATTATATCAAAAGTACAGTTTGAAGAATCATAGCATCTCATATCTATAGATGTATACTTTTCCAAATGTGCTGCACCAGGATTTCCAACTTGAGATCCTCCAGTACGAGTGTTACCTGACCAGCTAGAGAAAATATAACCATCAGAAGGTTTAGCTTTAACATGTGCTATATCTCCCCATTCATATTCACCAGTAGTTAATTCAGTGGTTTCAAGGGTTACAGTTCCTCCCTCAGATGGAATGGCATTAGTAGTTACAGTAAAGATTCTTGTTTCTTCTTGCTTGCTACAAGAAATAAGTACAATTACAATTAAGAAAAGTAGTTTTTTCATTAACTCTTTTTTAACTCCTCAACAGACAATGATTTCGCTGTTTCATATGATTTTTTAATATCACTTAGTAAGCGCATATACATATTTGAATAATATTGAGCTTGAGACAATAAACCGTAAAAATCACTTGACATGTAATAATCCCTATTAAAATCAAATGTATTGACTGTTCTTGAACCATAAAATTCGCCATCGTATGAATTGTAGCTGAATCTAACTCTGAATTTTTTTAAAATTTCTCCTCTTTTGGATATGTTCCACTGATCAATTTCTGTAGATGTAGCGTAGTTCCTATCTTTCTGATGATTGAACATTTCTAGTAGTAACTTTTTTAACTCATTATTTTTAATTAATTCAAAAGTTCCTGTAGATATTAATTGTTCAAAAATCCCATCTTTTGGAAAAAATGAAATACCAACCTCAATATCTAGTATAGTTTTAATTGCTTCAAGATCCGTAAGATTTTTATGATTTAGATCTATATCATTTAATATTTCTAATATATTTTTTTCAGAATCTTGTAAGATTTTTAGTAGATTATCAATTTGAATTAAATCTTCATCAAGACTAATAATCAAATCGCTCACAAGGTCATTTTTTGTCAATATATCTTCTTTATTTTTTCTAACATCTTCAAAAAAGAAAGAAATAAAAATGCTTAATATTATTACAAAGCTTTGTAAAAAATATTTCAGATTATTTTTTATGATATTAGTTTTTGAAATTTGAGAATCAGCCATCAGCAGTAAATCATTACTTTACTAGTCTTTCTTAACAAAATTTCCAGTAACATTAATATCATACACGCAAAATGTAGGATCAGGACAACTCATTCCTAATGATGTGTAACCCATTCTTAATTTATCTGCTCCATTTCCTGTTGTTACAATTAAATCACCTAAGTAAATATTTCCAGAAAATTTTTCAAAATTATAACCAGGGGATGCTATAGCTTTTATGCTTACTACGTCACCCCAAAGATATTCACCTTGAGTTTCGTCAGTAAGTTCAATTGTAACTGTACCTCCTTCCGGGGGAGAGGCAGACAAATATAATTTAAATGTCCTTGTTTCTTCCGGATACTTCATACATGAAGTCAGCATCAAAACAAACAGTAAGAAGAAAACCTTTTTCATAAAAAAAAGTTACGAAAAAAAATAAACCTCTTCAAAATGAAGCGGTTAAATTTAAGCGGTCTGGACGGGACTCGAACCCGCGACCCCATGCGTGACAGGCATGTATTCTAACCAGCTGAACTACCAGACCTATAATTAGAAGTGCAAATATACACTAATTGATTTTTTATAAAAGAGCGTCAATATATTCTGAATAAACATTTTTTTGAGAAACGCCTACTTGTCTATTTACTAACTCTCCATCTTTAAAAATTAAAACAGTAGGAATATTTCTAACTCCATACTGAGCTGCAAATTGTTGATTACTATCAACATCAACTTTTCCAATAATTGCCTTACCATCATAATCAGAACTTAATTCTTCAATGATTGGACCCAACATTCTACATGGACCACACCATTCTGCCCAAAAATCTACTAAGACTGGCTTGTCAGATTTCAGAACTATTTCTTGGAAATTTGCATCAGTTATTTGTAGTGCCATAATTAAAAATTTTTGCCAAAAATAGGAATTATTAATAAACTAATTTAATCTATATTCTAATTTTTTTTCTTTGAGACTTCTAAGCAATTGTTCATCAATTTTTATCTTATACTTATTAGAATTTAAATTAACTTTTAACCCATCTTCATTTCCATAAATGTTAAGAACAAGTTCTTGGTCACCTTTATGATTTTTAAAAATTTGTTTAAAAAACTTAATGTGATCTTCCTCAATTAAATCCACTTCTAGCTTTACTGACAGTCTCTTTGCAGTTGTTGATAAACTATCTTGAAGTTGATTGAAATTTAAAAACTGTAACCTAGGATCTCCAACTCTTCCAGTTTCATTATTTTTCCAACCTTCTTTTACATACATTTTAATGTAAACAAAATTATTTTCTTCCAGGTAATGTTTAAACTTTAAATATTCTTCACCAAAGATTCTCATTTCATAAGATTCTTGATAGTCCTCAATTACAAATGTTGCCCATCCTTTACCATTTTTAGAAATTTTGTGTTGAACTTCACCAATTATTCCACCAATCCTTAATTCTTTGTCAATAAACATTCTTAAATCTCTTAAATCAGATAGCCTAATATTGGAAAGATAAGATAGGGTGTCTTTAAAATCATCTAATGGATGGCCTGAAATATATATACCAACTACCTCTTTTTCTTTTTTAAGTTCATCTAATTTAGACCACGGATTACATTCAGGAAATTCAGGTTCTTTAATTCTAACTTCAAGTGCATCACCGAAAAGGCTTGCCTGTGATGAATTTTGACGTTCTTGAAATTTTGATCCAAAACGAATTGCCTTTTCAATAAATGATTGCCCATCTTCTAACTCATAAAAATATTGAGCTCTATGGGTTTTAGAATTCATTAAATCAAATGCTCCAGCTAAAACTAAACTATCAAAGGCTTTCTTGTTAGCAGATCTTAAATCAACTCTTTTTGAAAAATCAAAAATCGAATCATATCTCTTTTCTTGACGAGAATTAATAATAGCTTCTACTGCACTTCTACCCACACCCTTTACTGCACCCATTCCAAAGCGGATTGCACCCTTGTCATTTACTGTAAATTTATAGAACGATTCATTAATATCAGGCCCTAATACTTCAATACCCATTTGTTTACATTCTTCCATGAAAAAACTTACTTGTTTTATATCGTTCATGTTGTTGGAAAGAACAGCAGCCATATATTCAGCTGGATAGTGGGCTTTTAGATAAGCAGTTTGGTAAGCGATATAGGCATAACATGTTGAATGAGATTTATTAAAAGCATATGAAGCGAATGCTTCCCAATCTTTCCATACTTTTTCTAAAACTTCGTGACTAAATCCATTAGAATTTCCTCCTTCAAAAAATTTTGGTTTGAGTTTTTCAAGCAAAGAGAATATTTTTTTTCCCATAGCTTTTCTCAGAAGATCTGCATCACCTTTTGAAAAATTAGCAAGCTTTTGTGAAAGCTGCATTACTTGTTCCTGATACACTGTGATACCATATGTTTCTTTTAGATACTCTTCCATTTCGGGAATATCATATGTAATATTTTCTAATCCATTTTTTCTCCTAACAAAAGAAGGAATGTATTCAAGCGGCCCTGGTCTATACAAAGCATTCATTGCGATAAGATCTTCAAAAACTGTAGGTTTTAAATCACGTAGATATTTTTGCATACCTAAACTTTCATACTGAAAAATTCCAATTGTTTGACCTTTTTGAAACAACTCGTAAGTTTTTTTATCATCTAGGGAAATATTTTCAATGTCAATATCTTTTCCATGAATATATTTAATCAACTTTATCGTGTCTTTAATCAAGGTTAAAGTCTTAAGTCCAAGAAAATCCATTTTCAAAAGTCCTGCATTTTCTACAACTGAATTATCGTATTGGGTTACATATAATGCAGAATCTTTAGCAGTTGCAATTGGAACAAAATTGGTAATATCGTCAGGAGTTATAATTACACCACATGCATGAACTCCAACGTTTCTTAAACTACCTTCAAGTACTCTAGCCTGATTTATTGTTTCTGCTTGTAAATCATCACCATTAGAAAGTTTTTTGAGCTCCATTGCATTCGAATAATCATCAGATCTTAGTTCTGAACTAAGCTTTTTTTCGTCCTTATTAAAAATCTCATTCAATTTTACTGTATTTGGAACTAGCTTAGCTAAAAAATCTGCGTCAGAAAGAGATAAATCTAAAACTCTTGCAGTATCTCTAAGAGATGATTTGGCAGCCATTTTTCCGTAAGTAATTATTTGAGCTACTTGTTTTGAACCATACTTTTCAATAACATAATCTATAACCTTACCCCTTCCTTCATCATCAAAATCAATATCAATATCTGGCATACTGACCCTGTCAGGGTTTAAAAATCTCTCAAAAAGAAGGTCATATTTGATTGGATCAACCTTAGTTATACTTAAGCAATATGCAACTACAGATCCAGCAACAGATCCTCTGCCTGGACCAACAGAAACACCCATCTTTCTAGCAGCATTTATCAAATCTTGGACTATTAAGAAATAGCCTGGATATCCAGAATTTTTTATCACTTGAAGCTCAAAATCTATTCTTTCAAGTAGATCATTAGTTAAATCTTTGTAATGAAATTTGGCCCCCCCTAGCGTTAAATGTTTTAAATAATCATTCTCTAAATCATCTGAATCAGTTTGGAAATCTTCTGGAATATCAAATTTTGGTAGCAGAACATCTCTTTGTAATTCAAATTCTTCAACTTTATCTACGATTTCTGAAATATTTAAAATTGACTGGGGAATATCTGAAAATAGTTCAACCATTTGCTCTGGAGATTTGAAATAATACTCTTGATTTTCCAATCCATATCTAAAATTTCTACCTTTTCCAATTGGGGTGGATTGTTTTTCTCCATCTTTAACGCACAACAAAATATCATGCGCATTAGCATCTTCTTTGTCTAAATAAAGAGTGCTGTTAGTTGCAACAACTTTAATATTAAACTCCTTGCTAAATTTTAATAGTTGAACATTTACAATTTCATTTTGCTCTTCAGAGTGTCTGTTTAGTTCTAAATAAAAATCTTCACCAAATTTATCTTGCCACCATCTTAGTGCTTCAATTGCTTGTTTTTCACCAATATTTAATATTTTATTTGGAATTTCCCCGTACTTATTTCCAGAAAGAACAATAAGCCCTTCGCTAAACTCTAAAACTACTTCTTTATCAACTCTAGGAACATAGTAAAATCCGTCCGTGTAACCAACAGAACACATCTTTATTAAATTTTGATAACCAATTTTATTTTTAACCAAGAATACAACTTGGTATCCATCATCCCTACTTGATTTATCCTTATGGTCCTCACAAACATTTAATTCACAACCAATAATTGGTTTGATATGACGATCAGCATTTTTTGGATCACTATTGTAGTTTTTAACAGCTCTGTAAAAATGAAAACATCCCATCATATTTGCCTTGTCTGTCAAAGCAACTGCTCTCATTCCAAATTCAGAAGATTTTTTTACAATTTCAGAAATTTTAGAGGTTGATTGAAGAACTGAAAATTGTGAGTTATTATGAAGATGACAAAAATTAGACTCTAATTTTTTAGAGTTTATGTCACTTTCACTTTTAATTTCAATTTCTTGGTTATTAGAATTTTTTAATTTTTTTGATTCTTCTTTAAGATTTAAGTGCTCTACCCCGTACAAGTCAACTTTAGATGAATAAGTTGAGTTAAGTGAATCATGAAGTTCATTAAAATCAATAAAATCAGTTTCGTTAAAGTTTTTAATTCTAACTAATTCAAAAAAAGATCTTGCTGTTGCTTCAACATCTGCAGATGCATTGTGAGCATTTTGAAAATCAGCACTAAACAAGTGCTGATACAGTTCAATTAATGTTGGAAATTTAAACTTTCCAGATCTTCCACCTGCAATTTTACATAAGCTTGCAGTTTTTTCAGTACATGTGTCTAAAACCGTTTTATCTTTTAAAGTATCTTCTAGATTTGATCTGTAAAGTTCGGCTCTAATAATATTTAGATCAAATTTTAAATTATGTCCTATTATGTATTTTGTTTTATTTAAATCATTTAAAAAGGAATTCAAAACATCATCTAACTCAAGACCTATTTGTTTACTAAGCTCAGTAGATATTCCATGTATTTTCTCAGACTCAAAGGGAATATCAAAATCATTAGCTTTTATCAAACAACTGGAATCAGAAATAATTTTTCCATTATTATCATGGAGTTGCCAGGCCAGCTGTACACAACGTGGCCAGTTGTCAGTATCTGTTATTGGAGCGTTCCATTTTTTTGGTAAACCTGTTGTTTCTGTATCAAAAATTAAATACATATAAGCTATTAAAAATACATATCTTTTTAGTAATTACATCAGTAAAAAAAAATTAATTTTACTTGGTTATTAGATAAATTAAACTATTTTTGCTGCCAATTAATAACAGTGGTTTCGTACCTCAAAAATTAATAATATGGCAGTAAGAATAAGACTACAAAGACACGGTAAAAAAGGCAAACCAATATATTGGATAGTTGCCGCAGATTCAAGATCAAAAAGAGACGGAAAATTTTTAGAAAAATTAGGAACTTATAATCCTAACTTTAATCCACCTATTGTAACATTAAACATTGACTCAACTGTAAACTGGATTCAAAATGGTGCTCAACCATCTGAAACAGCTAGAAACATTATTTCAATAGAAGGTGCATTGTTAAAAAATCACTTATTGAATGGAGTTAAGAAAGGAGCATTTTCTGAAGAAGATGCTGATAAAAAATTTGAAGCTTGGATTAAAGAAAGAGATTCAAAAACTGAAAAGAAACTATCCACTCTTGAAAAAGAAGCTCTTGATAAGAAAAAGAAAGCCCTAGAACTTGAAAAGGAAGCTAATGAAAAAAGAAAATTAGCTTCAGAAGAAGCACTTAACGAAGAAGCACTGCTGAGGAAGCACCTGCTGCTGAGGAAGCACCTGCTGAAGAGCCCTGCTGAAGAAGCACCTGCTGCTGAGGAAGCACCTGCTGAAGAGGCTCCTGCTGAGAAGCACCTGCTGAGGAAGCACCTGCTGAAGAGGCCTCCTGCTGAAGAAGCTCCTGCTGAAGAAGCTCCTGCAGAAGAAGCTCCTGCTGAAGAAGAAGACAAAAAAAAGGAGTAATCTCTCACTATCCAAGTGAAAGATAAAAACCTGTTTAATCTAGGAAAGATTTTAAAGCCTTTTAGCTATAAAGGAGAGGTTAGTGTTTACTCAACTATTAATTTAAAAAAATATAGTTTTGGCTCAATACTTCTAAGAATTAATTCATCCTTAGTTCCATTTAAAATCAAATCATTAAAAAACCAAAAAAAGAATATTTACAGGATAAGTTTTAATTCAATTGATTCCGAAAATAAAGCGGAAAAATTGAGGAATGTTGAAATTTATTGTGAAAAAAACCAACTTTCTGAGGAAGATTTTAATGCTTCCGAGACAAAACAACTTATAGGATACAAATTAATAGACATAAACAAAAAACATATCGGTGAAATTGTGAATATTATAAATAATTATCAGCAGGATTTGATTGAGGTTATGTATATTGAAAAAAAACTTCTAATACCTTATGTTGATGAAATGATTATTCAGATTGATCACAATGAAAAAGTTATTGAGATGGAATTACCTGATGGAATATTAGATCTTTAAATTTGGATACAAGAATTAATAAATATTTAAGTCAAGTTGGGTTTTGCTCAAGAAGAGAAGCTGATAAGCTAATTGACCAAGGTAGAGTCACAGTTAATAATGTCATTGTTTCACACGGTTATAAAGTAACTTCCTCAGATATTATAAAGGTTGATAGCGAAAAAATTAGAAATAATGTTAAAGAAAGAACTTATTTGATTTTTAATAAGCCAAGAGGAATAGTTTGTACTACTGATACTGAGAAAGAAGAGAAAAATATTATTGAATTTATTAATTATAAAAAAAGAATTTTTCCAATTGGAAGGCTTGATAAAATGAGTGAAGGATTAATTTTTTTAACTGATGATGGGGATATTGTAAATAGAATTCTCAGATCTAGATATATGCATGAAAAGGAGTATTTAGTTACAGTAAACAAAAAAATCAATCATGATTTTTTGAAAAAAATGTCCAATGGTATTCCAATTCTCGGGACAATAACAAAAAAATGTGATTTAAAATATATAAATGACTATCAATTCAAAATTATTTTAACCCAAGGGTTAAATAGGCAAATTAGAAGAATGTGTGATTATCTAGGATTTAAGGTTAAAAAACTTGAAAGGATTAGAATAATGAATGTCAAATTAGATATTCCTAGAGGAAAATGGAGGTTGTTTTCCAATACCGAAATTAAAGAATTAAAAAAATTACTTTAAGATCAATGAAAAGATTTATAATATTATTTCTGCCATTTATTATTAATTCTCAAGTAATTCAAACTAACGACACTATTGTATTAGATGAAGTTTCAGTTAAGATTTTAAGAGAATCTAATAAAGAAGATCTGTCAATTTATTCAATTTCTAAAATTGATTTGGATTTAAAACAAAAATACTTAAGACAATACAATCTTAGTGAGTATTTGAATTATGTTCCAGGAGTTTTTATAATGAATAGCAATAACTACGCACAAGATGAAAGAATATCAATTAGAGGATTTGGAAGTAGAGCTAATTTTGGAGTTAGAGGGATAAAAATTTACGTTGATGGGCTCCCTGAAACATTTGTTGATGGTCAATCTCAGCTTGACAACATTAATTTAGAGATCATTAATCAGCTAGAAGTCTTAAGAGGAGTGAATTCATCTTTATACGGAAACTCCTCAGGTGGTATAATCTCAATATCAACAATAGATTTTTTTGAAAAAGATTTTATTAAAACTAATCTGTCTGCTGGTTCTTTTGAGAGTTTAAAAATAAATTTGACCTCAGGGATTAATTTAAATAAAGGTAAAATCATTTTTCATTTAAATAGGTCAAGCTCAAATGGATTTAGAAATAATAGTAAATTTCTCAATCATAATTTTAATTTTAAATACTTAAGAAAATTTGATAAGGGTGATCTTAAAATTATTGCTAACATTCTAGATAGCCCATATGCTAAAGATCCTGGTGGTTTAACTAAAGGCGAAGTTGAATCTAACAGAAAACAAGCAAGGAAAAGAAATGTTGATTTTAATTCAGGGGAAAAAGTAAATCAATTTAAAATAGGATTATTACTTAACAACAAAATTGGAGACTTTAAATTGAGAAACAAGTTGTTTTTCAATAATAGATTATTTTATGGAAAACTACCTTACGCAAGAGGAGGTATTATTGATTTAAAAAAGAATTTCTGGGGATATAATTTAAATATTAGTAAAGAAAAAATCTTAAAGCAAAATTTAGGACTTGAAATTAATATTCAAAATGATGAACGATTAAGATTTTATAATGTTAATGGAAATAAAGGTGAACTTGTGATGAATCAATATGAGAAGTTTAATAATTTTTCAACTTATTATTCCAACTCATTAAAGGCCGGCAAGTTTACTTTTAATACAAGTTTAAGATTTGATAATAATACTGTTAAATATGACGACTTTATTAATAGTAAAAATGGTTCTATCAAACTTAATTCTACTAGTCTCTCCTCAAATATTAATTACAATATCAACGACTCAAATGAAATTTATGTGAACTATTCTAATGGATTTGAAACACCCACATTAAATGAATTTTCATCTAATATTTCAAATACAGGATTTAATGAAAATTTAGATTCAAGCAAGTATAACAACTATGAAATTGGTTTTTCTAATTTTAATTCTCTATCAAACTTAAATTATAGAGTTATATATTTTAAATCATATTCAAAAAATGAGATTGTATCATATCAATTAGAAGATTTTCCAGATCAAAATTTCTACAGAAACTCTGGAAAAACATCTCGTTCAGGAATTGAAAGTGAAATTAATTTTAAAGTAAATCAAAAATTAAAATTGAACTTAATTTCAACAATTGGTAATTACAAGTTTGTCAAATATGAGGTTAATGGTCAAGATTTTTCAAACAATAGAATTGCTGGATTACCAAAAAACCAACATGTATTTAACTTAAACTATTCATTAACTAAAAAAATTAATCTAATATTAGATTTTAAAATGTTTGGCAATATGTATGCTGACAACTCAAACAAAACTATCATTAATGATTATAATAAAATTGATTTAACAATTTTCAAAGATTTTAATATTTCTAATAAAAATTGGAATGGTTTTATTTCTATAAATAATCTAACTAACACTAAATATTTTGATAACATTAGAATTAATGCCTTTGGTTCTCGATATTATGAACCAGCTCCAGGACTTAATTTTATGTTAGGTATTAGAAAATAATGAAAAAGGTTGTAGTTATTGGTGCAGGTATTAATGGATTAGTTGCTGCAAACTATCTAAAGAAGGAAAACTACGATGTCACATTACTTGAATTCAAGGAACATACAGGTGGAGCTTGTATCAGAGACTCTAAAGTTATAAATGATAAAAAAATAGATTTTGCCTATGGAGCAACAGTTTTGGGCATGATGCCAAAATTTATTTTTGAACAAACAGGACTTTCAAAAAACATTACTACTTACTGTCCTGATATACCAAAACTAGTATACTTCAAAGATGATGAAAATCCAATAAAAATTCACCGAAACTCTGAACTTCTGGAAAATGAGCTTAAGAATCAATGGAATGAGAATGGCAATGTAAAAGGATTTAGAAGAGATGAAAATTTGGTAATTGATTACATCAGGAATTTATATGTAAATGGTAAAACGCCTTGTATTGAAAATGCAAATAAAATATTAGGAAAAAAGATGACTGATTTATGGATAAGAGGTTCAGCCAAAAATTTGTTAGATCACTACTTTACATCTGAAAAAACAAAAATTTACATGGGTATGACTGTAATTGAAAGTAGTCCTGCATCATACAATGAAAAAGGCACAGCATTTACAATTCCACTTATGGATTCAGGATCTATTTTTAATGGATATTGGGGGTTTGTAAAAGGTGGAATATGGAAAATAACTGAAGAATTAACAAAAATTAATCATAATCTAGGAGTTAATATTAAGTTGAATTGTAATATTCAATCAATTGATACAGAATCTGGAATAATTCATAGTATAATAAATAATAAAGATCATTCAACTCCTTTTGATAAAATCATATTTTGCACTGATCCAAAAACACCATTAAAATTTTTAGATAATAGTTCGAAACTTAAGGAAAAAGACTATCGTGGTTCAAGTGGTAAACTAACTTTATTTTTTGAAAAACCAGTAGTTTGGAAAAAAGAATCTAGTTTAGAAAACTCTTTCAGATTTATTTTTCAAGAAAATTCAATTGACTCATTAAATTCAAGTAGTCAAAATTCAATTGAAAGTACTAAAGATTATTATCCTGGTTACATTCAAATTTATCCAGATGGTGCAGCACAAAGAAATATGGGTAACATTGAAAACTTTGATAAAATAATTTGTTTTACAAAGAGCTTATCATTTGAAAAAAGATCTGAAAATTACAATGATGTAATTCAAAACATTACGAATGAACTTGAAAATCATATCCTCAACATGGATGATATAGTTGATAGTAAGTTTTTAGCTCCTAAAGATTTAAAAGATATCTTCTTTTTTCCTGAAGGTAATATAGATCACTTATCAATGAGGGGATTCCAAAATTTTGATCAAAGAACTTTTTCCAGAATCCAGATAATAATTTTTATAATTTTCTAGATTATGAAAACATTTATTATGGTGGATCTGGAATTTTTCCATGTGGAAGTGTCGGCGGTACGGCAGGCTACATGGCAACAAAAAATTTATTAAAAGATGAATAAAAAATTGAATGTTGGATGGGTTGAATGGATTTCCTTACCTGACTTAGGGATACCGTCAATTGAAGCTAAGACTGACACCGGAGCAAAAACTAGTGCTCTACACGCGCACAACATACAACCTTTTGGATCAAATAAAAATAGAAAAGTACGGTTTGTAATCAATCCTATAAAAGACAATCCTGAGCTTGCGATTTATTGTTCTGCAAAAGTTATTGATGAAAGAGAGATAACATCTTCAATGGGAAGAACAGAAAAAAGATATGTAATAAACACCACTCTTAATATAGGAGATTTTTCAAAAGAAATTGAAATTACTCTAACAAATAGAGAAAATCTTAATTACAGGATGATACTTGGAAGAAGCGCCTTAGAGGGTGCTATTGTTAAACCAGATTCAAGCTACATTCAAACAAAATTGGATTACGATGTTTATAAATCCATCAAAAATAAATTGAAACTTAAAAGAAGTTTAAGAATTGGAATTTTAACAAGAGAACCTAATAGTTTCTCAGTACGTAGAATTATTGAGGAAGCTGAAAAAAATGATCACGTAGTTGAAACAATTGACACAAAGAGATGTTATTTAAAAATTGACAGTTCAAATCCAGAGGTTCATTACAATGGAAAACCTCTGCCAATTTATGATGCAATTATTCCTCGAATTGGGCCCTCAATAACATTTTATGGAATGTCAGTTGTAAGGCAGTTTCAAGCGATGGGAACCTTCTGCTTAAACTCATCTCAATCAATTGGAAATTCAAGAGATAAATTAGCTGCTCATCAAATTCTAGTCGGAACAGGTATTCCAATGCCAAATACTTCTTTTGCTAATTCACCAAAAGACACAAAAAGTTTACTTGAACTAATTAGCGATATGCCATTAGTGATAAAATTATTACAAAGTAGCCAGGGAAAGGGAGTAATTTTAGCTGAATCTAAAAAGGCAGCAAGTGGTGTAATCAGTGCATTCCAGAGAATAGGAGCACCATTTATCGCTCAAGAGTTTGTGAAGGAAGCTAATGGAGAGGATGTGAGATGTTTTGTTATAGGAAAAAAGGTTGTTGGGTCAATGATGAGAAAATCTTCTGATGATGATTTTAGATCAAACTTACATTCAGGTGGAACATCTCATAAAGTTAGAATCACAAAGCAAGAGAGGCTAATTTCAATTAATGCCGCAAGAGCATTAGGTTTAAATGTTGCTGGCGTTGATATTATAAGATCGGATTCAGGTCCAAAAGTACTTGAGGTTAATAGCTCACCAGGAATTGAAGGTATAGAAAAATCAACAGAAAAAAATATTGCTGGTGAAATAATTAAATATATTGAGGAAAATGTTAGGTTAATTAATATCAATCAAAAAAAATACTAATTTAATATTGTAATCAACTAACTTAATTAATTGAGTAAAGTAAATTTTTACTTACTATTTTCACTTTATTTAGTTTCATGTAACAATGAAATTTTAGATCATATTGATTTTAAAAATCATAATAATGAAAATTAAATCGATTGATATTTTTAATTGTGAATTAAAACTTAAAAAAGTTTTCATAACATCATTAGGCCCAATACAGAGTTCGCATCACATTTTTATCAGAGTTGTTTTAGAAGATGGAACCTATGGTTGGGGAGAATGTGCACCATCAAACACCATCAATGGAGAAAATATTAAAACTTGTTTATCAATTGCACCTGATTTATGTAAATCGATTTTAGATATTAACATATTTAATCATGATATAATTAACGAAAAGTTAAACCGGTTTATATATGGGAATAGAAGTATCAAATCCGCAATAGATGTAGCTTGTTATGATGTAGCATCTAAAAAAGTAAATAAACCTCTTTATCAATATCTAGGTGGAAAGATCAACAAAAAACTTTATACTGATTATACAGTTAGCCTAGATTCAATTGAGAAAATGACTAAGCAAGCAATTGAAATTAAAAAGAATGGATTTTCCATTATTAAGATAAAAGTTGGAGAAAATGGAAGTCAGGATATTGAAAGAATAAAATCAATTAGAAACTCAATAGGCGACAACATTCAATTAAGAATTGATGCAAATCAAGGATGGGGAATCGAGGAAGCAGTAAAAACATTAAGAGGAATGAATAAATATAATATTGAGTATTGTGAAGCACCGATTAATAAAGAATTAGCTCATAAGTTGAATTACGTGAAAGAAAATAGCCCTATTAAAATAATGGCTGATGAATCTCTTTTTAGCTCAAATGATGCATTTAAGTTAGTTGATGGAAAACATTGTCAATATTTTAACCTTAAGATTGGTAAAACAGGTGGGATTCATGAAGCATTAAAAATTATTAAAATTGCTGAAAAGAATAATATTATGATGCAATTCGGAGGGTTTATTGAAAGTAAAATAATTTTTACCGTTAACTGTCATTTAGCTTACATTTCTGAAAATATTAAATTCTTAGATTGTGATAGCCCTCTTTTTCATGAAGAAAATCCAATTATTGGGGGGCTAGAATATCAAAAAGATTGGGAAATGAAAATACAAAACAAACCTGGTCTTTCAGTAAATGTTAAAAAAGAATATTTGCAAAATCATAAAGAAATTAAATGTTAAATTTTTTTTTAAAAAATCTTTGTTTGTTTAATTTTGTTAATGATGATAAATCTCCCTAAAACAAATCTTTACAACGAACTTTTAACCGTAAAAAAAAGATCTAATAAAGATGAGAATAAATCAATATTTAAGTTAAAATTTAATCCTTCAAAATTAAGATCTGAAAAGCTTTTTCATGTTGAAGATATTAGAAAGATTTGTATTGATTACAGACTAAGATTTTTAGATGTCAAATTATTTAAAGGGAAGATTCCAAATGAAGCAATTAAAAAGCTTGAAGAATTTAAAAACCAGCATAAAAATTTAGATTTAGAATTAAAAATCATGGCTCCATCAAAGCTTTTTGAATTAGAAAATTATGATGATCCTTTGCTTTTTGCTAAGCTTGAAGATGGATATTATTATCTAATACATAAATGGGGGAATGATTTAAGTTTTTTTAGAAAATTAAAAGTATGGCCATACAAGAATCTGATTAACATTCTTGTTTTCATTTCATTAATTTCACTTTTAATTACTGCATTAGTCCCTGGTAATATTTTTTATTACAAGGGAAATCCCGGAGCAGAATTTTTCATAACCTTCCTGTTTATTCTGAAATCTGTAATAGCAATATTTATTTATTATGGATTCTCTTTAGGTAAAAACTTCAACGAGTTTATTTGGAATAGAAAATATTTTAATTAAAAATCGCTATTACTGGGTGATGATCTGAAGCCCATCTCTTTCCTTCTGTTTTAAGATGAACGTGTGTTGATGAAACCATATCAATGTTATAATAAAAAATATAGTCAATTCTTCTTGGATTAATTACATCATTTTTGAATCCTGTAAAAGTGTTATATAGCTTGTCCTCTTTATTTAAATTAATATTCGAGTCATCAAATGTTTTTTGAATTAAGATAATTGGATCACTGTCGTCATTTAAATTAAAATCACCCGTAATAAATACAGGAAAATTATTTTCGTTTAAACTATTAACATAATCAATAATTAATTGAGCTGATTTTTTTCTTGCAATGACTCCAATATGATCAAAATGAGTATTAAAAACATAAAATTTTCGTTTTGATTTTTTATCCTCAAATAGAGCGTAAGTACATATACGTTCCATTGAAGCATCCCATCCAACAGAAATAATACTAGGTGTGTCAGATAACCAAAAAGTATTTCCAGAAATTAATTTATATCTGTTTTTATTATAAAAAATTGGAGCAAATTCTCCTTTTTGTTTTCCATCATCACGACCAACACCGTGATAACTATAATTAACTAATTTATCTTCTATATACTGAAGCTGACTAAAGGTTACTTCTTGTAATCCAGCAAAATCAAAGTCTTCATGATTTATAAAATCTACAATTGATTCTTTTCTATTATCCCAAATGTCCTTTCCATCATTTGGATTGTTATATCTAATATTATATGAAAGAACTTTAATCTCTCTATTTGGAATTAATAAAAGATAAAGAATTATTAATCTGACTACCATTATAAATAAATATAAATAAAAAAGGAGATGTTGTAATTAACATCTCCTTTAGAGTACTCGGGGCGGGACTTGAACCCGCACGAACATTACTGCTCATTGGATTTTAAGTCCAACGTGTCTACCAATTCCACCACCCGAGCAGTTGAGTGAGCGAAAGACGGGATTTGAACCCGCGACCCTCACCTTGGCAAGGTGATGCTCTACCCCTGAGCTACTTTCGCAAAAATGGTATGCAAATGTAAAAAGAAAATTAAAAAGACCTTTATTTTTCATCTCTAATTTTATTTTTCAATTCACTGAGTTTTACCAAAGCTTGCATTGGGGTCATATTGTTTGTATCAATTGATTCAAGCTCATCTTTAAATTCTTCATAATTCTTATTCTCCATATCAAAGAACGTTAATTGCAATTCTGAACTATCATTAACTTGGAATTCATTTTTGTTTCCATGAGACTTCTCTAAACCTTTTAATACATTTTTTGAAATTTTTATTATTTCTTGTGGCATACCAGCCATTTTGGCTACATGAATTCCAAAACTATGAGCACTTCCGCCAGGGATTAATTTTCTTAGAAAAATGACATCATTAGATGTCTCTTTTACTTGAATATTAAAATTTCTAATTCTTTTGAACTTATCAGTCATCATATTGAGCTCGTGATAATGAGTTGCAAATAATGTGAGTGGTTTTTTTTGATCATTATGAATATACTGCGATATAGCCCATGCAATTGAAATACCATCATATGTACTGGTTCCTCTACCAATTTCATCAAGTAATATTAGACTTCTTTCACTCATATTGTTGATAATTAAAGAACTTTCAAGCATTTCGATCATAAATGTTGACTCACCTTGTGATATATTATCACTTGCACCAACTCTAGTAAATATTTTGTCAAAAATTCCCATGTTTAGAGACTTTGCGGGGACATAACATCCAACTTGAGCCATAATTGAAAGTAATGCTGTTTGTCTTAAAACAGCTGACTTACCTGACATATTTGGTCCTGTAATCATTAAGATTTGTTGATTCTCTTTATTAAGAGTGATATCATTTGGAATGTAAGACTTTGATCCTTCGAGTGAATGTTCAATTACAGGATGTCTAGATTCAACTGCATCAAAAATAAAAGATTCATTTACATCAGGTTTGGAATAATTATTTGTAACAGATACTTCAGCAAAGGACTGAAGACAATCAAGATAGCCAATAGTTTTTGCAACTTGTTGGATGAGATTACAGTATGGAATCAATTTTTTTAATAATTTTTCAAACTCTAATAATTCAATATTCTTAATATTCTCCTCCGCGTTTAAAATTTTAACTTCATATTCTTTTAGTTCTTCAGTAATATACCTTTCTGCATTAACCAATGTTTGTTTTCTTATCCATCCTTCAGGCACCTTATTTTTGTGAGCATTGGTAACTTCTAAATAATATCCAAAAATATTATTGAAAGAAATCTTAAGTGAACTTATACCTGTATTTTCAATCTCTCTTTGTAATATATCCTGGAGATTTTTCTTATTATTGTGAAGAATATTTCTAAAGGAATCTAATTCCTTGTTAACTCCTTTTTTAATTGTATTACCTTTCAAAATATTTACTGGAGCTTCATCAATTAAAGTACTGGATATTAATTCGATAAGTTTCTTGTCAATATTAATTTCTTTAGAAATTGATTTTAGTTTTTTAGATCTTTCTTTTATTATATTTTTTATTTCAGTGCAGCTAATTAGTGATTCTTTTAAATTAACTAACTCTCTGGGGCTTACTCTACCATTTGCTAGTTTTGAAACTAGTCTTTCTAAATCAATTATATTTTTTAGGAGACTATGTAAATTAATATCTGAGTTTGAAATTAAATCAGAAACAATTTCTTGTCTATTTTTTATTTCGTTTAAATCAATTGAGGGAAATGAAAGCCACATTCTCATCATCCTTGAGCCCATTGATGTTTTAGTTTTGTCAATTATATCTAATAAAGATTTACCGCCTTGAAATTTTGATCTCAAAATTTCAAGATTTGATATAGTAAAACGATCCATCCATACATGAGCATCGCTTATAATTGGTTTTAATTTAGTTATGTGAGATAAATTTTTTTTATGTGAATCTTCTAGATAATGTAAAATAATAGAAGCTGGAATGATTCCTTGACAATCATTATTAATTCCAAATCCTTTTAAGCTTTTAACTTTAAAATGATTTTTAATTTTTTCAAATGAAGTACTAATATTAGACATCCACTCATCTACATAAAAGAAATATTCTATATTGATACCCTTTTCTGTAAAAGCTGAAACATCTTTCTTTAGAATCAGAATTTCTTTAGGATTGAAAGTCTGTAATAAATTTAGTGAATAGTCAAAGGATCCTTCTCCTAATAAAAATTCACCTGTTGAAATATCTAGAAAAGACACACCAACTTGATTCTTATTCAAATTTATTGCCGCAAGAAAATTATTTTCTTTTTTATCTAAAATTTCATCATTCAATGAAACTCCCGGTGTAATTACATCAGTTACCCCTCTTTTAACAATTTTTTTTGTCAATTTAGGATTTTCTAATTGCTCACAAATGGCAACCCTGTGACCAGCTTTAACAAGTTTATGTAAATATGTATCTAAAGAATGATATGGAAAACCTGCTAGCTTAGTTTCTTTATTAGCACTTGAACCCCTCTTAGTCAAAATTATTCCTAAAACTTTTGATGTTATAATAGCATCTTCATGAAAAGTTTCATAAAAATCTCCAACTCTAAATAATAGTATAGAATCAGGATATTTTTCCTTGATCTCCATATATTGCTTCATTAAAGGCGTTTCTTTTTTTTGTTTAGAGCTCAAGGTGATTAGTTAACAGTTTAATATTATTTTTGGTTAATGAGAAAATTAAAAAATTCTGAACTCAACAGAATTGATATTTCAACCTTTAAATCTATTAAAAAAACTCCATTAATCATTATTTTGAATGATGTCAGGAGTTTAAATAATATAGGCTCAATCTTTAGAACTTCAGATGCATTTTTGATAGAAAAAATTTATCTCTGTGGTATCACTGCTACTCCACCAAATAGAAAAATAACTAAAACAGCTTTAGGGTCTACTGAAACAGTTGAGTGGGAACATTGTGATAATATAATAGAGTTAGTAAAAAAATTAAAATCAAATGGAACAAAGGTATGGTCAGTTGAACAAACTGAAAATTCAACGGCTTTAAAAGAAATTAAACAGTTAGAAAATTTTGAGAAACATGCATTAATTTTTGGAAACGAAATTAATGGTATTGATCAAAAAGTGATTAATTGCTCTAATGAGGTAATTGAGATTGAACAATACGGAACAAAACATTCTCTTAATATTTCAATAGCAGCAGGAATATTGATATGGCACTTTTTTAATCTTCTAAGGAAAAATTGATATCAACTATATCGCCTCTTATTTCGAGTTCATCAAGTAATTGGGAAGTTTTCAATCCTAGGACAGGATGAATAAAATCAGGATTTAAGTCACACATAGGTATCAAAACGAAATGTCTAAAATGCATTCTTGGGTGTGGAATGACTAATCCATTTTGGTTTATTGAAAGATTTTCATAAAATATTATATCAATATCAATTATTCTTGAGCTATATTCTCCGGACTTTAATCTCATTCTTCCATATTCATTTTCAATATTTAATAATGTATTCAATAATTCATTTGGACTTAAATGTGTGACTACCTCAACACAAATATTTATAAAACTATTACCATCAAATCCTACAGCTGGATTTTCATAAAATTTTGAGATTTTATTTACTTTACCAACTAGATTCTCAATTGAGTTAATGGCATTTTTTAAATTATTTGTTCTATCTCCTATATTAGATCCAAGTGATAAATATGTTGTGCTTTTCTTCAATATATAATTCTTTAAGATTAAATTTATTATAAGTTAATGGATTACAATAATACTCATAAAATAGAATTAGCTAAAAAAATTTACTTGTATTTAGCTGCGATATTTATAACATCTCTTGTCGTATCTAATTTAATTTTTCAAAAATTTATAAGCTGGCATCCGTTTGATGTAGAAATTTTGGGAAATAAATTATTTGAGCTTTCTGTTGGAATTTTACCTTATCCAATAACCTTTTTAGTTACTGATTTGATCTCAGAAATTTATGGAAAGAAAAAAGCAAATCAAGTTGTTATAGCTGGAATTTTTGCATCATTATTTTCATTATTGATCTTAACAGTGGCTGATTTTCTTCCAGCTATACAAAATTCTCCTATTGATGACTCAACATTTAGATTAGTTTTTTCAAAAAGTTTGATTGCTGTTTCAGCATCAATGGCCTCTTATCTACTCGCTCAGTTTGTTGATATAAAAATTTATCACTTTTGGAAAAACTTAACAAAGGGTAAAATGCTCTGGCTTAGAAATAATTTTTCTACTTTTTTCTCCCAGATACTAGATACTTTTACGATAATATTCTTACTATGTTACTTTCAAGTGATCCCATGGGAAAGTTTTACAGGCTTATTTGTATCTGGTGTTATTTTTAAAATTTTGGTGGCAGCAGTTGATACACCCTTGCTATATCTAGGTGTTTATTTTTTTAGAAAAAAGTTTAATTTGAAAATAAATGAGGAAATAAAAATTTAATTTAATTCCATTTCTACAACTAATCCCTCGTTTGATCTTATATTAAAAACTGACTGATCTTCAAAAATTAAATACTGTCCCTTAATCCCAATAAGTTTACCCTTAAAATCTTTCAATTTCTTAATATTAATACTTTTTGGTGAATCTAATTTATTTTCTAGTGGATAAGCTATCTCTTTAACTAAACTTGTAGAATTATAATATTTTTTAAGATCACTAGGTAAATATTTTTTTGCGTTTAATTTTTCTTGGCTTAAATCAATCTCCGATTTATTAGCTTTAAGCATTGCTCTCCAATTTGTTTTATCCTTATAATATTTTTTTAATTCAACTTCACACAATCCAGCAAGGTATCTATTTGGCAGTTCAGCAACTTCAATCGCATTAATTGCGCCTTGATCAATCCATCGTGTTGGGAGTTGAGATTTTCTAGTTACTCCAATTTTAACATCATCAGTAAATGATAAATACAAAATATGAGGTTGAAGTTGAATTCTTTTTTCATAATCAATATCTCTATCTTGAATATTCAGGTGAGCTTTACTTAGTTCTGGACGAATTACCCATTCAGCAGTTGAAGGTGATTCAAAAAAACACTTCTTGCAATGGCCTTGTCTAAATATTTCTTCTTCAGAGCTACATTTTAAGCATGAGAATCCTAAAAATTTAAATCTAATCTCTTTATTTATTAGGTAGTCTGAAATTAAAAAATCATCTCCCAACTCCAAAAAGTAGATTAACGACTGGTCAAGCTCAGTTCTCATTTTACTTAATACACCTTTAAACATATTTTATATTAATTTTACAGATTATAAATATATGCCATTTTCATTTTTTAATACTGTTGTTTCATGGATGTTGAAAAAAAGAATTCATGACATTGAATTATTTATTAAATACCCAATTGATGTTCAACAAGAGGTTTTGAAAAAACTTTTAATTAAGTCAAAGGATACTGAAATTGGTAAACAATATGATTTTAATTCTATCAAGAATTACAATAATTTTTCAGAAAGAATACCTGCAAGAACATACGAAGATTTTTTTCCGTATCTAGAGAAAACCATAAATGGAAAACAAAATGTTTTTTGCAGTGAAAAAATAAATTGGTTTGCCCAATCTAGTGGTACAACAAACTCAATAAGTAAATTTATTCCAGTAAGTAATTCAGCATTAGAAAACTGCCACTTTAAAGCTGGAAAAGATATGCTCTGTCTTTACTTAAACAATAATGAAAATTCAAGCATTTTTTCGGGAAAATCCCTAAGATTAGGTGGAAGTCGTAAAATTTATGAAAATAATAATCATTATTTCGGAGACTTATCTGCAATTTTAATTGACAACCTTCCTGTATGGGCTGAAATTATTAGTACACCCAATAATTCCATTTCATTAATGTCAAAATGGGATGAGAAAATAGATGCAATTATTGAAGGAACTTTAAATGAAGATGTTCGAAGTTTAGCTGGTGTACCGTCTTGGATGCTAACTTTAATAAATAAACTACTGGAAAAAACTGGAAAAAATCATTTAAACGAAATATGGGAAAATTTAGAGGTATATTTTCATGGTGGTGTTAGCTTCAATCCCTATAGGAGAGAATTTAATAATGTTATTTCGAATCCTGATTTTAAATATTATGAAATTTATAATGCTTCTGAAGGATTTTTTGCAATACAAGATTCTAACGACAGAAATGATCTACTATTGATGCTTGATTATGGAATTTTTTATGAATTTATAGAGATTAATGGCATGAAACAAAGTGAAAAAATCATTGATTTGTCCCAAGTTGAAGTTGGTAAAAATTATGCTTTATTAATCACAACAAACTCAGGCCTCTGGAGATATAAAATTGGTGATACAGTTGAATTCACTTCAATTAATCCTTTTAGAATAATTGTTTCGGGAAGAACAAAACACTACATAAATACTTTTGGCGAGGAAGTAATAATTGATAATGTAGAAAAAGCTTTAGAAACTGTTGTGGATAAATACGATTGTAAAATAGTTGATTACACTGTTGCACCTATGTTTATGAAATCTGGAAAAAAAGGGAGACATGATTGGATAATTGAATTTTCAAAAAAACCTATCGATAAATCTAATTTTGAAAAAGATCTTGATATAGCACTACAAAATTTAAACTCTGATTACAAAGCAAAAAGATATAAAGATTTGACTTTAGATCCATTAAAGATAACTTATGGACGAAATAATTTATTTTATGATTGGTTAAAGAAAAGAAATAAAATAGGTGGACAAAATAAAATTCCAAGGCTCTCCAATAAAAGAGATTTTATTGATGAACTATTGAAAATTAATTAGGAGGCTTCTCTAAGTTTACTTAATTTAATTTTTGAAAGCTTTGGTTCTATATAATTCTTATCAACAACAAGTTTTTTAATTGAACTCCCAGGTAAATTAAACATATCATCAAGTAAAATAGATTCACATATTGATCTTAATCCTCTAGCTCCAAGTTTATAATCTACTGCCTTTTTTACAATTTCGTCAAGAGCATCATCACTAAACTCTAATTCAATATCATCCATTTCAAAAAGCTTAACGTACTGTTTGGTTAAAGCATTTTTTGGATCTGTTAGGATTTTTCTTAAAGTTTTGGAATCAAGCTCCAACATGTATGTTAGAATAGGAAGTCTTCCTAAAATTTCTGGAATTAACCCAAATTCTTTTAAGTCATTTGGAATAATATTAGAAATAATGTGTTTAGAATTATGTTTCGAAATTAGTTGTGAATTTTTAAAACCAACCGAACTCATATTTAATCTTTTATTTATTATCCGGTCAATACCATCAAAAGCACCTCCTGCAATAAAAAGGATATTAGATGTGTCAAGCTTAATAAAGTTTTGATCGGGATGTTTTCTACCACCTTTAGGTGGGACATTAACAACTGTACCTTCCATCAGCTTTAATAAAGCTTGTTGGACACCTTCTCCTGAAACATCTCTTGTAATTGATGGATTATCACTCTTTCTTGAAATCTTATCAATTTCATCAATAAAAATGATACCTTTCTGTGCCTTCTCAATATTATAATCAGATGCTTGTAATAATCTAGTTAATATGTTTTCAACATCTTCACCAACATAGCCTGCCTCAGTTAAAACAGTCGCATCAACAATTGCGATAGGCACGTCCAATAACTTAGCAATTGTTTTAGCAATTAATGTTTTTCCGGTTCCAGTAGGTCCAGCTATTATTACATTACTCTTTTCAATTTCTAAATCATCATGATTTTTTTGTTGATGAATTCTTTTATAATGGTTGTAAACACATACTGAAATAACTTTTTTTGAATACTCCTGGCCTACAACATAATCATCTAAGAACTGTTTAATTGACTTAGGATTTAGATGGGAAAAATCGTCTAATTTATTAGCTTCTTCAGGTTGATTTTGAAGATTTAAAATTGAATAAGCTTGTTCAATACATTGATCGCATATATGCGCATCTTCACCAGCAACAAGAATTTTAGTTTGGATTTTACTTACACCACAGAATGAACAAGACAATCTATCTTCAGACATGAGATTATTTTTTAGTTAGAACCTCATCGATCATACCATATTTCTTTGCCTCATTAGCTTTCATCCAATAATCTCTATCAGAATCAGCATAAACTTTATCATATTTCTGTCCAGTATGTTTAGCAATAATTTCATAGAGTTCCTTTTTCAACTTACCAATTTCTCTTGCAGTAATCTCAATATCTGAAGCTTGACCTTGAGCACCTCC
>SGZB01000030.1 GCA_004321735.1 Flavobacteriales bacterium
ACAAAATTTCAAAAACAATTTTTTTGATGATCTTTGAGAGATAGAACAATATGCAATTCTATTAGTTCTGTTTAAAAACAAAGCTTCCTGTTCCTTCTAAGAAGATTTCTGAATCAGCATATTTTGTATAATCATAAATTTTATAATCATTATTACTATTAATTTTATTAATTAAATCGTAATTCACCTCTGTTCTTCTATTTTTAGCAAACATTGGAAAAATACCAATCTTATTTTGATCAAATACAATCCAGTTGTTAGGAAAAATTTCATCTGGATTGCTCAGAGTTCTAGAACCTCCAATCACTACAACCTCAATTTCATTATCTTCTAATTTTCTTACAAACTGATTAAATTCTTTTATTGCAATTTTATTTAAAACACCATTAGAAATTCCAAGACTATTTTTTTGAAAAAAATTATTTACTATAGTTTCTTCATTGGATCTGAAATTATTTGGTTTAACCATTAAAATTTTACTAGTTAATATCATCACAATCTTATTAATGGTAGTGTTGAGCATCTAAACAACCCGCCTTGCTTACCAACTTCATTTAATTTTACTTTTACAACTTTTATGTTCCTTTCTTTGAGCCAATTATTTAACTTATCGAATTTATAATCAGAAACAACAATCTTTTCAGAAATAGAAAAAAAGTTACAAAGCATTTTACTCATTTCTTTTGATGTTATATTTAATACATTATCAACACCATATTCTTTAACAAGTAAGTTGTAATCATTAGAATTGTAAAAACCATCTTTACATATTACAGCATATTTATTACCAACGGGTTGAAAACAACAATCTAAATGTAAAGCATTGTTTTCAGGATCTAGTGAGGATTTTTTTAATTTCAATGGAATAATATCTTTTTCTGTAAAAAATTTTTTAAAAAAAACAATTGCATTAAAATTTGTTCTTGCTGTAATTTGTTGTTTATAATCAGCTTCATCATAATAACCAACATACAATTTATCTTTTGCGACGATAATATCTCCACCTTCTACATGAATATCATCTTTAAGTCTGATGATCTTTTCTTTATCAATCATATTTAAGATTGATTTCAAACCATTAATTTCATTCTGACGGTGAGGAAGTATATTTGATATAATAAAGAAATCATCAATTACAAAACCTATATCTCTAGCAAATATTTGATTACAATCCTTAACAGAATCAAGTTCAATAACTTCAATGTTATTTTCTCTAAGAGCTTTCTTGTAAGAATCAAGTTCTTTTATTAAATCTTTTTTTTTAGGGTATGTGTTGTTATTTAAATGAAATTTTGACGTTGGGTCATATAGATCAGAGATGTCGGGTTTTATAAAATTATTGGCTTGACCAACTATCACTTTGGAAAGTTGCGATACTTCATCAATAATATTTAATGATAATTTAGAATTCACTTAAGCTTAGATCAATAATTTTTAAAGCTTTTTTTATTTGTCTTTTATTTATTACAAGGGGGGGAGCAAATCTAATTTTATTTCCCTGAGTTGGCTTTGCTAATAAACCATTGTCTTTCATACTAAGGCATATATTCCAAGGAATTTTAGATTTAATATCACAATCTAAAATTATTGCATTTAATAATCCTTTACCTCTAATCCCTTTAATTATTTTTCTTCTAGATTTTATTTCTTCCAAACCATCTCTAAAAATTTTACCAAGATTTTCTGCATTTTCTGAAAGTTTGTAGTCTAAAGTGTACTTAATTGAAGCTTTTGCAACCACTCCTGCAAGAGGATTTCCACCAAAAGTAGATCCGTGCGATCCAACTTGCATTACACTCATAATATCTTTTGATGTTAATACTCCTGAAACAGGATAAAAACCAGCAGATAATGCTTTTCCAAGTATAACTATATCAGGAATAATATCTTCATGCCAGCTAGCAAGTAGCTTTCCGGTTCTTCCTATACCAGTTTGAATTTCATCTGCAATAAACAAAACATTATATTTTTCACACAATTTTTTTGATTTAGACAGATATCCATCATCTGGAACAACTACACCTCCTTCACCTTGAATTGGTTCTACTAAAAAACCAGCAATGTTCTTGTCTTTTTTAAGAACATCTTCAAGTTGTTTGATGTTATTATAATCTATAATTTCAAATCCTGGTGTTAGTGGACCAAAATTTTCTTTACTTCCTTTACTAGATGAAAAGGAAATGATTGTTGTTGTCCTCCCGTGAAAATTACCATTACAAGTAATTATTTTGGCAACATCTTTTTTTATTCCTTTTACTTCGTGCCCCCATTTTCTACATATTTTGATTGCACTTTCAACCGCTTCTGCCCCAGAATTCATTGGAAGCATTTTATCATAGCCAAAAGTTTTAGTTATGTATTCAAGTGAATCTCCAAGTTCACTGTTGTAAAAACCTCTTGAAGTAAGCGTTAATCTCCTTGCTTGTCTAGTAAATGATCTTAAAATTTTACTATTACAGTGTCCTTGATTAACTGCAGAATAAGAGGATAGAAAATCTAAATATTTTTTGCAGTGAACATCCCATACATATACGCCTTTTCCTTTTTTTAATACAACTGGAAGAGGATTGTATGTGTTAGAACAAAATGTTTCTTCTTTTTTAATCAGTTGTTTTTCTTTGTTTGAAAGCATATTCAAATTTAACTATTAATTACAAGCAAATAAAAAACCCTAGGAAAATTCCTAGGGTTATGCGGAGAAAGAGGGATTCGAACCCCCGGAGGTGTGACCCTCAACGGTTTTCAAGACCGCCGCATTCGACCACTCTGCCATTTCTCCAGACGTGCAAATATAAAAAGTAATTTTTTAAAACATAATTTATATTAGCTTGATTGTTATATTTAGCATAATATAATTTTGGATATATTTTTAAACATACCTTGGGAGTATCTTGCACTATTTTTAATAGGAATAATTGTTGGTTTTATAAATACAATGGCTGGAGGAGGTTCACTCATAACTCTTCCTGTTTTAATTTTCATGGGTTTACCATCTTCCGTGGCAAATGGTACAAATAGAATAGGTATTTTATTTTCATCTTTTTCTGCTCATTATGGCTTTAAATCAAAAGGTATAAATACATTTCCTTTTAGTATCTATCTAGGAATTTCAGCACTTTTAGGATCTTTAATTGGAGCTAAAATTGCAATTTCTGTTGAAGATGATATTTTTAATAAAATCCTCTCTGTAATTATAATAGTTGTTTCAATTTTAATTCTTTTTAAACCTAAAAATAAACTAAACTTTAATTCAGAAAAAAAGAGTACTAAAGAGATTGTTATTTCTTGTATAGTATTTTTTTTTATAGGCATATATGGTGGTTTTGTGAATGCAGGAATTGGTTTAGTGGTGATGCTTTTTCTTAGTTACTTTAATAAAATGAACCTAGTCAAAGTAAACGCAACAAAATCAATAATAATCTTGATATATACAGCTGCAGCTTTTTTAATTTTTCTTTATAATGATTTAGTTAATTTTCCCTACGGTATTTCAATAGCTTTAGGAACTTTATATGGAGGTTGGAAAGCAAGTGTTATTTCTGTTGAAAGAGGTGAAGGAATAATTAAAGTTTTTATGATAATATCACTAATCATTATCTCAGTAAAACTTTGGTTTTTTTAAAAAGAAGTTTGGTCAGTAATTTCTAAACCATACCCACTTAAACCTACTCTTTTAGTGGTTTTGCTATTGGTTAATAAATTTATTTTATTAATATTTAATTTGTGAAGTATTTGAGCTCCAACGCCAAAATCTTTTGCATCCATTTTTCTGTATGGTAAAGCTTTTTCGCCTGTATTGTGTATATCTTTAATTGTGTTCAACCAGTTAATTATATTGTTAGCTTCAGATTCTTGATTTATAAAAACTACAACACCCTTTTCATAATTATTAATAATTTTTAATATTGAATCGTAACCCTGATAATCTTCATTAACCATACTTTCAATTAAATTGTTAATTGACCCTAGTGAAGTTATTCTAGTTAACACAGCTTCATCATCCTTCCATTTACCTTTTTTTAATGCTAAGTGAATTTGATCATTATTATTTTGCTTAAAAACATGCATATCAAATTCACCATGTATAGAATTAAATTTAAAACAATCAATCTGATCAATTAATGTATCGTGTTTCATCCTATATGAAACTAAGTCTTCAATTGAAATAATTTTTAAATTAAATTTTTCTGCAACTTTTTTAAGTTCTGGAAGTCTAGCCATTGTTCCATCTTCATTCATTATCTCACAAACAACACCAGCTGGTTTAAATCCTGCTAATCTTGCTAGGTCAATAGCAGCTTCAGTATGTCCAGTTCTTCTCAAAACACCTCCATCTTTTGCGACAAGGGGAAATATATGACCAGGTCTTGCTAAATCATCGGGCTTTGTTATATTGTCTACTAGAGAAAGTATTGTTTTCGATCTATCTGATGCTGATATTCCAGATGTTACACCATTACCTTTTAAATCTACCGATACAGTAAATGCCGTTTCCATTAGTTCTGTGTTTTTATCAACCATATGATTTAACCCAAGTTGTTTACATCTCATGGAGGTTAATGGTACACAAATCAATCCTCTTCCGTGAATTGCCATAAAATTTATAATTTCAGGTGTAACAGTTTCAGCTGGAAGAATAAAATCACCTTCATTTTCTCTGTTTTCATCATCTACTACAATGATCATTTTACCATTCTTTAAATCAATTAATGCTTCTTCAATTGTATTTAAGCTCATTTTTTAAAATTTATTTTTTTTAAGTATGATTTTAATTCTTCAATTTTACTGTCTAAATTAATTATCGATTTATCTGATGAAGCTCTAGAAATTAAATATATACCAACAGGTAACATTAATATATTAGAGATCCAACTACCTAGCATTGGTGCTATTGATCCATCCTCAGCAGCATTTTTAGAAAAAGTCCCTAAAAAATGATAAGTCAAGAACATGATTAATGCAATAACAACCGGATATCCAAATCCACCTTTTCTGATTATTGCTCCAAGTGGAGCACCAACAAAGAACAATATTATGGCAGCAAATGATATTGCATACTTATCATAAAGTGTTGATTTATGAAGGTTTATTAATTTTTCCCTCATAAAAAAATTTATTTTCTGACTTTTAAGACTTGTGATTTGATTTTCAATATTGTTTTCCATTGAGTTCAGAACTTGACCAATGGTTGGCTTATCAAAATCATTCAAAATTTCATTTGTAGTTTTTACATCAGGAATTGTTGATCTATTAGCATAATTAGTTTGAAAATTATATATGCCAGTTCTCTTATAAAAATTCGACGCAAAATTTTCATACTGATTAGCAAGTCTTTTTTCTAAAGAATCAATACTGAACCCTAATTGATTTATATTTTGCATTCTGAAGGTATTATTGTATTTCTCTTCTGAAAAATCAACATTATTTAATTCTTTAAGATCAATAAATATATTATGTTCATCAAAGTATATTTTTGTTTGTGGTTTAAATTCTTTTGAATTTGGATTTTCTGCCAGTATTTCTTCATATCTGTATCCATCATTTAATACTATTTTTAAAATATCAGATCCTTCATCTCCAATTAATTCTCCGCTACTAGCTTTAATTACAAGTGAATTATCATTGTTTTTATTTGATTTATGAATAATAATATCATCTAATTTTGAATTATCAATCCCATACTTGTTGTCAACCTTTATGTTCATTAAGCCAATATTATTAAAAACACCTTCCGTAATAGCTAATGCAGGTTTTACCTTAGCTAAGTTTTTTCTAAGGTTGTAGGATTTAAATTCTGCATATGGAATTAGATTATTCGAAGTGAAGAATGTAATTACACACAAAACTAAATTAACACCTATTAGAACTCTCATGGATCTGAAAAGAGAAATTCCAGAGGATTTCATTGCTGCAAATTCATAATTCTCAGCGAAGTCACCATAAGTCATAATAGATGCAAGTAATACTGTCAATGGAAGAATTAAAGGGATTAGCTTTGGCGTGTAAAAGATTAAAAACTTAAAAATAATCTCAAAATCAATTTCTTTTCCTGCTAAATCATCAATAAACATCCAAATTGTTTGAAAAATAAATACAAACATTATCAACAGAAAAAAACTAAAAAATTTTCTTAAATAGGATGTTAATATATACTGATCAATAACTTTCATAATTCGTTTACATAATAATCTTTATAATCATTTAAATCAATTTTAATATTTCTTTCTGTATTAACATTTCTTGTTTTACTAAAAAAAATTTTATTAGAGATTTCAGAATTTTTATATATAATTTCAATATTGGCTAGATCAAAATTTTTCTCAAAAAATAAATTGTATTTCTCCTGCTCTAAGATATATCTAATTATGTATCTGTTATTTGTTTCTTCAAAAACTATATTATTGTTATCTCTAAATTTTTTTAAAAAACTAAGAGGATTTATTTTAAAAAGAATGCTTTTGTCTGTAATTCCTTCATTGTTTTCAATATTTAGGATTGTTAATTCTTTATTAGTAGATGAAATTGTGTAAAATTTATTATCATGGTAAACGTAAACTACATCATCAATAGATATTTTAAAATTTGATTTTTCAACTTGAATAACTCCCTTATTTCTAAATTTTTCCTTTTTTGATTGATAGGTAACTAATTCAAAATCACTCTCTAAAAAATTAATTTTTGAATAATGATTAATTATTAAATCAATTTTGTTTTGATTCAAAGAACCAGAAAATAAAAATGAAATAACAAGAACGATTTTTAGCATCAGATTTCAGAGTTCAATAATTGATCCAATTCTGCGATTGATCTAACTAAAACAGCTCTAGCTTTACTTCCCTCAAATTTTCCAACTATTCCTGTTGCTTCAAGCTGGTCAATTATTCTCCCAGCTCTGTTATAACCAAGTTTCATTTTTCTTTGCAAAAGTGATGCTGAACCTTGTTGAGCATTTACAATTACTTCTGCGGCTTCTCTGAATAATGGATCTCTGTCTTCAACATTCACTTCATTATTATTAATCTCTTCATCAATAAATTCAGGTAATAAATATGCATTACTATAACCTTTTTGAGCTCCAATTATTTCAGTAATTTTTTCTATTTCCTCAGTATCTACAAATCCACACTGTAATCTAACTAATTCATTTCCCTGTGTAAATAACATATCACCTCTTCCTATAAGTTGATCTGCTCCACCTAAATCGAGAATTGTTCTTGAGTCAATTTTAGAGGTTACTCTGAAAGCTATTCTAGCAGGAAAATTTGCTTTTATTAATCCAGTTATTACATTAACTGAAGGTCTCTGAGTTGCAATAATAAGATGAATTCCTACAGCTCTTGCAAGTTGTGCAAGTCTAGCAATAGGTGTTTCAACTTCCTTGCCGGTAGTCATTATTAAATCTGCAAATTCATCTACAACAAGAACTAAATAAGGAAGAAATTTATGTCCATCATTTGGATTTAATTTTCTTTTTTTAAATTTTTGATTGTACTCTTTTATGTTCCTGCACATCCCATTTTTTAAAAGCTCGTATCTTTGTTCCATCTCCGTACATAAAGAATTAAGAGTTTTTATTACTTCTCTGTTATCAGTGATAATTGGTTCTGATGAGTCAGGAAGTTTAGCTAGATAATGCCTTTCAATTTTATTGAATAATGTTAATTCAACTTTTTTAGGATCCACTAGAATAAACTTTATCTCACTGGGATGTTTTTTGTAAAGCAATGACGTTAAAATAGAATTTATTCCAACCGATTTCCCTTGCCCTGTTGCTCCAGCCATTAAAAGGTGAGGCATTTTAGCAAGATCAACTACAAAAGTTTCATTACTGATTGTCTTACCTAATGCTAATGGCAATTCCATTTCAGCGTCTTGAAATCTTTTTGAAGATATTAATGATTTCATTGAAACAATTTTTGCACTTTTATTAGGCACCTCAATTCCAATTGTACCTTTTCCGGGCATTGGAGCAATTATCCTAATCCCTAGAGCTGATAATGATAAAGCAATATCATCTTCTAAATTTTTAATTTTAGAAATTCTAATTCCTGCTTCTGGAACAATTTCATAAAGAGTGACAGTAGGACCTATTGTTGCTTTAATATTTGCTATACCAATTTTGTAATTGCTTAATGTATCAATTATTTTTTGTTTATTTTCCTCTAGTTCTTCTTGATTAATTGTTATCACACCATTGTTGTCGTGATCAGATAAAAGTTTTAGTTGTGGTGCTTTATATGACTTTAGTTCAAGTGTATGGTCGTAATCAACTAAATTCATCGAGCCTGATCTAACTGTTTCTTCATTAACAACCTTTTCAATTTTCATTTCAATTTCTGAATCATCGTTTTTTAATTTTTCAGATTTTTCTTCAAAGACAGAGTTGTTTTTTATTGTAGGTTCAGTTATACTTTTCGTATTTTTAAATTCAAATGTATTTTTATTTATTTCTTCGTTTGTTTCATCACTTTCTAATGTACTTTCGATATTACCTGACTTGATTTTTTTTCCAATATTTTCAAAAATATTTTTTAAAAAATGTATTAAGTCATTAGGTGTAATTTTTAAATTAATAACTAAGAAAGCTATAAATCCAAATAGTAAAAATGAAAGTAATCCTAAATCTCCACTGAAATTTAGAATAATTGTTCCAAGTTCATATCCAAATAAACCTGAGAATATATAATCTTCAAAAAAGTGAAAAGAAAAAATTGATAACCAAACAGCTGAAAGTATAAATGTTAAAGATCGTTGAATAAGCTTTTTATAACCTTTATCAAAAGACAAGGTAAGACCAATGACAATGAGATTGAATATTATTGAAAATCCACCTATACCAAAACTCTTGTAAATCAATAAATAAGAGCTTATCAAGCCTAACTTATTTGAAATATTTTTTATTTCAATTCCATCATTTAAAATTACTGCCATTGCTGATAAATCCTCTTTCCAAGAAAACATAAACGAAACCATAGATATTAATACTAAGGAGGATAGTATTAAAAGAAGAATTCCACTAATTATTTTGGTGTTATTATTCATTGATTTTTTTTAGTTTGTATCCTATAGCAGCTATAAATAACGTCATTATCGGACTTAACCAATTAAACATAGCATATACAAAGTAATCTAAAACATTCACATTTAAAACTGAAGACTGGTAAGCGCCACAGGTATTCCATGGAATTAATACTGATGTAACAGTACCTGAGTCTTCAATTGTTCTACTTAGATTTACAGGTGATAGATTTCTGTCCTCAAATGCTTTTGAAAACATTTTCCCGGGGATTACAATTGAAAGATACTGATCGGATGCTGTAATATTAACAGTTAAACAGCTTAAAATTGTGCTAGAAAATAGTCCAACTATAGATTTTGCAGAGCTGATTAAAAAAAACGAAATTCTTTTTAAAGCCCCAATAGCCTCCATTGTACCACCAAAAACCATAGCAGCTATAACAAGCCATATTGTATTTAGCATCCCCTTCATGCCTCCAGATGAAAAAAGATCGTTTAATAAAGTTGCATTTGTTTCAATGTTTGTATCATTAACAACTGAATTTATAATTACTTGATAGCTGTTAATATTATAACTTGATGATAAGTTTTCGATTAAGTCATTTTGAAAAAGAGCTGAAAATAAACATGCAAGTATAACGCCCGTAAAAAGGGATACAACAGGGTGTATTTTTTTTATTATTAGAAAAATGACTAATAATGGCACAATAAAAAGTACTGGTGATATGTAAAAATAATCTTTAATACTTTCAACATATTCAATATTTGATACCAGCTCACTAGGTTGGTATATTAAATTATATAAAGTAAAAAAAACAAGTGTAATAGAAATAGTTGGAATGGTTGTTATTGTCATGTACTTTATATGACTAAAAAGTTCAGATCCAGAAACAGCTGCAGCTAAATTTGTAGTGTCACTTAAAGGTGACATTTTATCTCCAAAGTAAGCACCGGAAACTACTGCACCAGCAACAAGACCACTTTCAAAACCAAGTACTTTTCCGATTCCAATCAGACCAATACCTATTGTTGCGGTAGTTGACCAACTGCTGCCGGTTGCTATTGCAACAATTGCGCTCAGAATAATACATATAGGTAAAAATAATGAAGCATTTATTAAGTCAAATCCATAATAAACCATAGATGGAATTATTCCACTTAATAACCATGTTCCAGACAAAGCTCCAACAAGAAGCAAGATTAATATAGGAATGCTTATTGACTTAATATTAGATGATATAGATGAGAAAATACTTGATGAACTTACTTTGTTTTTCAATCCAAATAAGTATGCAATTGCCGCTCCTATTATAAGTATAAATTGGTTTGAGCCATCAAGTGAGGCATCTCCATAAATATTTACGTTAATAAACAATAATATTACAAGAACAATTATTGGAAAGAGTGAATCAAATAATGACAATAATTTAGAATCAGAACCTAACGAATTGTTGTTTCTCATAAATCATTGCTAATATATTCATAATATTCTTCAAAATATATTTCATTTATCTATAATAAAATAAAATATTTAGTGATGTATTTGTATTTTTGTTTGGTATGAAATCTAAAAAATTTGATGTAGTAGTTATTGGTTCAGGACCGGGAGGATATGTTTGTGCTATAAGGTTAGCTCAACTTGGCTTTAAAACAGCAATTGTTGAAAAATATAATTCACTTGGTGGAACTTGTTTGAATGTCGGATGTATTCCTTCAAAATCACTACTTGATTCTTCTCATCATTATGATGATATATTAAACAATGCTAAAAAGCATGGAATTCAAATAAATGGTGAAGTTAGTTTAGATTTCAAAAAAATGATAGACAGGAAGAATGATGTTGTTAGTCAAACTGTAAAAGGTATTGATTTTTTGATGAGTAAAAATCAAATTTCAGTTTTTAATGGTAAAGCATCATTTCTTGAAAATAATTTAATATACGTTGAAGTATGTGATGAAACTTTAAGTTTTGATAAATGTATCATAGCTACAGGCTCGAAGCCTGTAAATCTTCCTTTTATTAATCTTGATAAAAAAAGAATAATTACATCAACAGAAGCATTAAGTTTAAAGGAAATTCCTAAACATTTAATAATTATTGGAGGAGGCGTTATTGGTCTAGAGCTAGGACAAGTTTATAATAGATTAGGGTCCAAGGTATCAGTAATTGAATATTCCGACAGAATTACTCCTTTCATGGATAAAGATGTTTCTAGGGAATTAAATAAAGTTCTTAAAAAAGAAGGAATTAATTTTTATCTATCTCATCAGGTATTTGAAGTAAAATCAGATGAAAAAACAGTTTCAGTACTCGCTAAGAATAAAAAAGATGAGGTTATATCATTTAATTCTGATTATTGTTTGGTTTCCGTTGGCAGAAAACCATATACTCAAGGACTAAACTTAGAGAAAATAGGTGTTAAATTAGATTCTAAAGGAAGAATTAATATCAATGAAAGATTTGAAACATCAATTGAGGGTATTTATGCAATTGGTGATGTTGTTAGAGGTACAATGCTAGCACATAAGGCTGAGGAAGAAGGAATTGCCGTAGCGGAACTAATTTCTGGTCAAAAACCTCACATCAATTACAATCTAATTCCAAATGTTATTTACACATGGCCTGAAGTTGCATCAGTTGGTAAGTCACAAGAACAATTAGAGAATGAAAAAATTGAAATAAAAGTTGGAAAGTTTCCAATGAGAGCTCTTGGAAGATCTAGAGCTAGTGGTGATTTAGATGGATTTGTAAAAATCATTGCTGATAAAAAATCTGATGAAATTCTAGGTTTTCATATTATTGGTGCTCGTGCTGCTGATTTAATTATTGAAGGTGTTACAGCGATGGAATTTAGAGCTTCTTGTGAAGATATATCGATGATGAGTCATCCTCATCCCACATATTCAGAGGCAATTAAAGAAGCTGCTCTATCAGCTTTAGAAAATAGATCACTGCATATCTAATAAAATATTTTATTGTATTCATTTATTAATTCAATATATCTTTTTACTCCGTTTTTAATTTCTGAAATATTAATGAACTCATTTGCAGTGTGAGACCTTAATGAATCTCCTGGGCCTAATTTAATCGATTTACATTTTATTTTTGCTTGATCAGATAGAGTGGGTGATCCATATTTTTTGAATTTTAAATTATTAGCAGCCTCGATAATTTTATGTGATTCATTTATAGATGATGAATTCAAATCTAAGTTTCTAGGATGAACTTCACAATCTAATTCATTTTTTAAACAATCATAAATTTCTTTGTTAGTGTAATTATCGTTAACTCTTGCATCTAGAACTATTTTAACCTCAGATGGAACAACGTTGTGCTGAACCCCAGCATTTATTTGAGTAACAGTTAACTTTACATCACCAAGTGTCTTTGAGGATTTAGGAAAAGACATATTAGAAATTTTTTCTATGATTGTAGTGGATTTTATAATAGGATTATTCAAATTTTTATGGGCTGCGTGACTTGATGTTCCTTTTATTACTAAATCGAACACAATTAGCCCTTTTTCTGCTATTGCAATGTCCATCAGTGTTGGTTCACCAATAATTGCAAGCTCAATTTCTGGTAAATTTGGCATAACACTTTTTATACCATGATCCCCTGATCTTTCTTCTTCCGCTGAAGCTAGAAGAATAATATTAAAATTTAAACCATCTTTATCGTAGAAATACAAGAAAGTTGATATTAAACTGCATAATGCTCCTCCAGCATCATTACTTCCTAACCCATACAATTTATCATCTTCAATAATAGGGGAGTATGGATCTATTGTATATCCAGAATTTGGTTCAACTGTATCATGATGAGAATTTAAAAGTATTGAAGGTTTTTTGGGATCAAAAAACTTGTTATAAGCAATAACATTGTTTACCTGTCTTACAGTTTTAATGTTATTTTTTTTTAACCATTCTTGTATAGTATCAGCTGTTTCATCCTCTTTAAATGAAAAAGATTTAATAGAAATTAGCTGCTTTAGCAGAGTAACAGCATTATTTTGATATTTTTCTACACTATGCATTTAACAATTTTTTCAAAGATATTAATATATGTACTTAAATAACCTTTTAACTTTACATTTAATTTAAATTTTGAAAAGAATAATTAAGAATTTTAGTAGGGTTGATTTTAAATCATTAAAGCAAAAAATAATCTATCATTCAAGAGCTTTTGATCATTCCATTTTATTGAATTCAAACTCGGAATCAACAGAAAATGAATTTATATATGCTTATGGCTGTATAGACTTGTTATCATCATCAAATCAATCATTAAAAAAACTTGATAATTTCATAAATGATAAAGATTGGTTGTTTGGTTTTTTTTCATATGATTTAAAAAACGAAATTGAAAATTTAGTTAGTTCAAATATTACATTTCATTCAATTCCCAACATATCTTTTTTTAAACCAAAAGTTGTTGTAATAGCTAAAAATGGGTTATTGACTTTTGAAGTATGTTCTGATTTAGATCCTGAACAAGAATTAAATAATATTCTTAATTATAGACCAAATTCGGTAGAAAAAAAAATAGATAATCTTGTTCCAAGAGTTTCAAAAAAGAAATATTTACAGAATGTTAAAGCAATACAAGATCATATAAAAAAAGGAGATGTATATGAACTAAATTATTGTATTGACTACTACTCTGAAAATTCAATAATTGACCCTTGTGATGTTTATAACAGGCTTAACTCAATTACTGAATCACCAATGAGTACTCTTTTTAAGTTTAAGGAAATAAATATCATATCATCATCTCCAGAAAGATACATTTCCAAACGAAACAATAGGGTTTTCTCCCAGCCAATTAAAGGAACTGCAAGGAGAAATCCAAATGAATTAATTGACAAGCAGATAAGAAGTTTATTGACTAAAAATATTAAAGAAAAAGCAGAAAATCATATGATCGTTGACCTAGTTAGAAATGACTTGTCTCGAATTTCTGAAAAAGGAAAAGTTAAAGTAACAGAGCTAAGTAAATTATACTCATTCAAGAATGTTCATCAACTGATCTCTACTATTGAATGTGAAATAGATAAAAATACTTTAGTTTCTAAAATTATAGAATCAACTTTTCCAATGGGGAGTATGACTGGTGCTCCCAAAATTAAGTCAATGAAATTAATTGATGAATTTGAAAATGTTTCGAGGGGAATCTACAGTGGATCAGTTGGATATTTTATGCCTAATGGTGATTTTGATTTTAATGTAGTGATTAGATCCATTATTTATGATTCTAATGACCAAAAACTTAATTTAAATATTGGTAGTGCAATTACTTACAACTCTAAAGCAGAAAATGAGTATGACGAGTGTCAATTGAAGGCAGAGGCAATGATTGAGGCTCTTAAATAATTATATTTGATTATGCTTAATGAATTTTTTTCTATTTGCGATAAATTAAATTTTTCTAAAAAAAAATTACTTGTTGCAGTCAGTGGAGGGGTAGATAGTATGGTGCTTTGTCATCTGCTCAATAAACTAAATATAGATTTTTCTATTGCTCACGTTAATTATAATTTAAGAGGAAATGATAG
>SGZB01000031.1 GCA_004321735.1 Flavobacteriales bacterium
GGTGGAATGATTGGTAGTCAATACTATGTACAGTTTACATTAAATCCGTAAACATATCAACATACAATGTTAATAAAGGCGTCTTTTTAGGCGCCTTTTTTTGTTTTATTTAGGAAAAATTTTTCAATATTCTATATATATTTGCAAGCATAAATTCACACTAATAAAAAAACCTATATAATGTCAAATAAAGTTGGAAAAGTTTCACAAATTATTGGCCCTGTCGTTGATGTAACATTTGATACAACTAATACAGAACTTCCTAAGATTTATGATTCTTTGGAAGTTTCTAAAAATGATGGATCAAAATTAGTTCTTGAAGTACAATCTCACGTTGGTGAAGATATGGTAAGAACAATATCAATGGATTCTACAGACGGATTGAAAAGAGGAGAAGATGTAGTTGCTTCTGGAAGTCCAATTCAAATGCCTGTTGGCAAAGATATTTACGGGAGATTATTTAATGTAATTGGTGATGCAATTGATGGTATGGAAGATTTACCAAAAACTGGAGATCAAGGTTTACCAATCCATAGAGAAGCTCCTGACTTCGATCAACTTTCTACCTCAACTGAAGTTTTATTTACTGGTATTAAAGTAATTGATTTAATTGAGCCTTATGCGAAAGGTGGTAAGATTGGATTATTTGGAGGTGCTGGTGTAGGTAAAACAGTACTTATTCAAGAGCTTATTAATAATATTGCTAAGGGTCACGGTGGTTTGTCTGTTTTTGCTGGAGTTGGTGAAAGAACAAGAGAAGGAAATGACCTTTTAAGAGAAATGCTTGAATCTGGAATTATCAAGTATGGTGATGAGTTTATGAAATCAATGGAAGAAGGTGGATGGGATTTAAGTAAAGTAGATAAAAAAGCATTAGAAGAATCAAAGGCGACATTTGTTTTTGGACAAATGAATGAACCACCAGGCGCAAGAGCAAGAGTAGCTCTTTCAGGATTAACGGTTGCAGAATACTTTAGAGATGGTAGTGGAGATGGTCAAGGAAAAGATGTTCTATTCTTCGTAGATAATATATTTAGATTTACCCAAGCTGGTTCTGAAGTATCAGCTTTACTTGGAAGAATGCCATCTGCAGTAGGGTATCAGCCAACATTAGCAACAGAGATGGGTGCAATGCAAGAGAGAATTACCTCTACTAAAAAAGGATCTATTACATCTGTTCAGGCAGTTTATGTACCTGCAGATGATTTAACAGATCCAGCACCAGCAACTACATTTGCTCACTTAGATGCAACAACAGTACTTTCAAGAAAGATTGCTGAGCTAGGAATTTATCCAGCGGTTGATCCATTAGATTCAACTTCTAGAATTCTTACACCTGAAATTTTAGGTGATGAGCACTACAATTGTGCTCAAAGAGTAAAAGAAATGCTTCAGAAATATAAAGAGCTTCAAGATATTATTGCAATTCTTGGTATGGAAGAATTATCTGAAGAAGATAAATTAAATGTTGCTAGAGCAAGAAGAGTTCAAAGATTCTTATCTCAACCTTTCCATGTTGCTGAACAGTTTACAGGAATCCCTGGAGTCCTTGTAGACATTAAGGACACTATTAAAGGATTTAACATGATCATGGATGGCGAGCTTGATCACCTACCGGAAGCTGCCTTTAACCTTAAAGGTACTATTGAGGAGGCGATTGAAGCTGGTGAAAAAATGATTGCAGAAGCAAAATAATTATGTTTATTGAAATTGTAAGTCCTGAAAAAACTATTTACACTGGTGATGTAAGCAGTGTGTTTTTACCTGGTACAGAAGGTTTTTTTCAAGTTTTAGATAATCATGCTCCAATTGTATCTACATTGAAAAAAGGTACAATTGAACTTAAAGGTGAATTTGATAGTGATCTTTCTCAGAATTTAAATTTAAATGATTCAAGCAAAGCTTCTTTAGATATTGAATCTGGAGTTGTTGAAATGCGAAATAATAAGCTAATAATTTTAGTGGATTAAATAATTCCTTTCTGAATTTTTTAAAAAAAATATCACTTTTATTTATATCTCTTTCAGTTTTTTCCCAATCTGTAAACTTAGATGAAGTTATAGTATCTGAGTCTAAAATTGATATTCCTTTTTCAAAAAAATATAGATCAGTAGAGATCATTGATTCAAAATCAATTATTGAAAGCGGAGTTAATAATGTTGTAGATTTACTTCAGCAAGTCAGTGGTATAGATATAAGAAGGAGGGGTGTTCCTGGTACTCAAGCTGATTTGTACATTAGAGGTGGAGGTTTTGACCAAACACTATTATTGATCGATGGTATGAAGATGGATGATATTCAAACAGGTCATCACACATTAAATCTGCTTCTTCCAATCCAATTAATTGAAAGAATTGAAATTATAAAAGGTTCTGCTTCAAGAATATTTGGTCAAAATGCTTTTAATGGAGCTATAAATATTGTAACAAAATCTCTTCCAAAATTTGATAAGAAACAATTTGAAATGTTAGTGAGCAACCCAACATTTGGATCGTTTAAACAGTTTGGTTTTTTAATTAACTCAAGACTATCATTGAAAGAAAAATTTAATGCTCAATTAACATTTTCAAGATCTAAATCTGATGGTTATAGATACAATACAGATTATAGTAATGATTTTTTCTTTTTTAAATCAGAAATTAAAACTCAAAAAAATCCAATTATTATAAGCTCAGGTTTTACCGAGAAAAAATTTGGTGCTAATGGATTTTATGCCAGTCCATCAGCTACTGATCAATATGAAGAAACTCAAGCGAGTTTCCTTGGAATTTCAACATTACTTGGTTCTGAAAAATTTCTTATTAGACCAAAATTGTACTGGAGAAGAGGTCAAGATGAGTATATATATATAAGAAATAATCCATCTGTTTACAGAAACTTACATAAAACAAATAAGATTTATTTAGATTTTAGCTTTTCTAAATTATTTGATTCAAGTAGATTAAATTTTGGTATTGATTTATCAAACTCATCTATTTCAAGTAATAATTTAGGAGATCATAACAGATTTACGACATCACTATATGCTGACTATACATTTAAAACAAATGATAACAAACTAAGCTTTTCACCAGGTTTATCAATCTCTAATTTCTCTGACATGTCAACTCATTTTTTTCCTGGTATCGATGTAGGATTTGATTTCAATGAAAAAATAAATCTGTATGCTAACTATGGAAAAACATATAGAATACCGACATATACCGACTTATACTATAGTGACAGAAATACTATCGGAAATCCTGATCTAAATCCAGAGCATGCGATTACTAATGAAATTGGTATTAAATATTCAAATGAAAATATTGATTTTACAAGTTCATTTTTCACTAGAAAATCAAGTAATATCATTGATTATGTTAAGCAATCAGAACAGGAAAAATGGGAGGCAACTAATATTCGAAATTTAGATACAAATGGTTTCGACCTTAATTTTTTATATAAAATTAGTCCTCACAATAGTTTAAGGCTAGGCTATACCTACCTTTTTGATAAATCATATGTCAGTGAAGTGAATTACTCAAGATACGCTATTAATTCATTAAGACATCAATTAAATACCAGACTAGCTCTAAAGTATTCTAATAAAATTACACATACTTTAATCAATAGATTTGGTGAAAGATCAAATAAGGTTTCTCATATTGTTTATGACTCCAATTTAAAATACCAACTTTCTGAAAATAGCTACTTTTTCATTAATGTGAACAACATATTTAATGAGGAATATTATGAAACTAATTTAGTTCCAATGCCCGGTAGAAATTTCTTAATAGGTGTTATTAGTTATTTTGAGTAAACCAACTCGCCGTGAACATAAGTTTTAAGAACTTTAGTTTCTGGTGTAAGATCTATATCAACTTTCATAATATCTCTATCAATTAATATAAAATCAGCAATTTTCCCTGACTCAAGACTGCCCTTCTCATTTTCTTCGAAATTAAAATAAGCTCCCCAAATGGTCATTCCTTTTAATGTTTCCTCCCTTGACAAGCTGTTTTCCATTTGAAAACCTGATTCGGGGTATCCACTTAAATCCTTTCTCGCAACTGAACTGTAAAAAGTGTGAAAAGGATTTACTTTCTCTACTGGAAAATCTGTTCCTAATGCCACTCTTTTCGAGTATTGTAATAAGTCTTTAAAAGCATAAGCACCCTTTACTCTTTCCCCCAATCTATCTTCTGCCCAGTACATATCACTTGTTGCATGTGTTGGTTGAATTGAAGGGAGAACTTTTTCATTATAAAGATTAAAATCCTTTCTATCAATTACTTGAGAATGTTCAATTCTCCATCTTGGATCTGAAACATCACTTAAAACTTTATTGTATTCATTTAATAATATAAAAGCTGTTGAATCTCCAATCGCATGAGTGTTCATTTGAAATCCAATTTCTTTGATGTTTTTTGCAAAATATTTAACATCTTCTATACTAGTTGAAAGTTTACCGTGATTATGTGGATCATCGGAATAAGGTTCTTTTAGTGCTGCTCCCCTAGATCCTAATGCTCCATCGCCATAAACTTTAAATGAACGAACATTTAACCTATCAGTTTTTAATTTTCCATTTTTTTTGAAATAATTAATGTTCTTTTTCGAAACGCTAACCATTGCATAAATATTAATTCTAAGTTCATCATTTTGATGTAAACTATCAATTAGATTTATAGTACTTATACCCAAACCAGCATCAGAAACAGTTGTTAAACCATTTTCAAAACATATTTTTTCAGCATTTTGTAGAGCATTAGTTTTCTCAGATAAGTTTTTTTCAGGAAGAATATTATCAATTAATCTCATTGGGCTATCTATTAAAACACCACTAGGTTTATTTGATTTCAAAATCACCGTACCACCTTCAAGATTAGTTTTATTAGTAATCCTAGCTTTTTCCAAAGCATAATCATTCACTATATATGCGTGACCATCAACTCTTTCAAGTACTACAATTTTGTCCTTAAAAAACTTATTTAATAATGTATTATCTGGAAAATCTTTTATTTCCCAATCGTTTTGATCCCAACCCCTTCCTCTAAGAATGGATGGATTATTCTTCTCATTATATGCGATTAGTCTCTCAACTATTTCATCAAATGATTTTGTCTCTCTTAAATCAACAACAAGTTGATCTTCACCAAGTCCATAGAAATGACAATGTGAATCAATTAATCCTGGTAAAATTGTTTTTCCATCAGCATTTAGTATTTCTTTTGTATTGTAGAATTTATCCAAATTTTCTTTACTGACCTCAACTATTTTTCCATCCTTAATTGCCATTGATTTCATAATACTAAATTCATTATCAGCTGTGTAAATATTGGCATTAGTCACGATTAAATCAGCATTTTTTGTACAAGATGAAATCAGTAGAACAATTAGAAATAATTTTTTCATAATTCGTTTAATTTATTAAATATTTTATCATATTCCCAACCTCTGTAATTTAAGTAATCAAAGATTTTCTTTTTCATTTGTTGTTTATCATACTTTTGGAACTTATTAATACATTTTTGGAATAGCTCATCAAGTTTTTTTTTATAATCTTCTTCGTTTATTTCATTCATACCTAATTCAATATTTTTTTTTGAAACTTTACGTTTTTCCAGCTCCATCTTTATTCTCATCTTACCCCAATTTTTAAATTTAAATTTTCCTCTTGAGAAAGCTTGAGCAAATCTCGTTTCATTTAAGTAATTATTTTTTATAAGTTCATAGATGATATTATCTATCTCCTCTTTTGAGGTTGAATATGACCTGAGTTTATTTTCAACTTCCATATGACATCTTTCTTGATATGCACAATAGCTTTGTGCTTTTGATTTAATTTCATCATATGAAAGGGTATTTTTTTTCATTAAAAAAAAGGTAAAAAAAAAGCGGCATATAGCCGCTTTTTTAGTAATTATTAATTTTACCTTTTGCATTAAAAAATCTGTAATGTAAATACGTGTATGAATCTCTTGGAATGATTTTAATCCAGTGGTTGTATTTAAAAAACCACTTTAATTAAATTGAAATCAAACCTTTATTCAAATAAGCTGCTACAAAAGGATGAACATGTAGTTTAAGCTTACTTTTAGATACATAAGAATTTTTTAAAATTTTTTCTAAGGAATTTTCAATTTTATCAATGACAACTATTGGAGCTTCAATTTTTCCAATTCCGTTAGGATTATCCTCCTTAGTTGAAATATTCATCTCAGGACGAACTCTCTGTCTTGTCATTTGAATTAAACCTATTTTACTAGGTGGTAAAACTTTATGTTTTGCTCTATCTGATTCCATTTCAGTTTTAAAGTGGTTAAATAGTTTTCTTCTATTTTCAGCAACTGTCATATCAATAAAATCAATGACAATTATACCACCCATATCTCTAAGTCGTAACTGTCTCGCTATTTCAGTAGCAGCAATTAAATTAACTTCAAGAGCTGTTTCCTCTTGGTTACTACTTTTATTTGATCTATTCCCACTATTCACATCAATAACGTGAAGTGCTTCTGTGTGTTCTATGATAAGGTAAGCACCTTTACTCATTGAAACTGTTCTTCCAAAAGCAGTTTTTATTTGACGTTCAATTTTAAAGTGTTCAAAAATTGGAGTATCAGATTTATAATATTTAACAACTGATTTCTTTTTTGGAGCAATTTGTTTTATGTAATCTTTTACTTCATAACACAAATCTTTATTATTAGAATAAACACCAGTAAAGCTATCATCAAAAAGATCTCTTAAAATTGAAGAAGTTCTGTTTAATTCGTTTAGCATTAAAGATGGAGTTTTTGCTCCAATCATTTTTTTACAAAGACTTATCCATTGTTTTTTTAAGTTTTGTAAATCTGTTTTTAATTCAGCGGTTTTTTTGCCTTGTGCGACAGTTCTTACAATCACACCAAATCCTTTAGGCTTTATCTCATTAATAAGTGTTTTTAATCTCTTTTTTTCTTCATTACTTCTGATTTTTTGAGATACAGAAATTCTGTTAGAAAAAGGAATTAAAACAAGAAATCTTCCAGCAAATGAAAGTTCTGAACTGATTCTTGGACCTTTTGTAGAAATAGGTTCTTTTATTATTTGAACCAGTAATGTTTGATTTGGTTTAATAACATTTTCAATAGTTCCTTTTTTGTCAATTTCTTTTTCTAAATTGAACTTAGCTAGTGAAAAATTTTTCAATTTCCCCTCTTGAACTAGATTGGTGAATTTTATTAGAGACTTTACTCTAGGTCCTAAGTCATGATAATGTAAAAAAGCATCTTTTTCATATCCAACATTTAAAAAGGCTGCATTTAGACCTGTGATTGTTTTTTTTATCTTGGCAATAAATATATCTCCTACATTAAACTTACTGTTATCTTTTTCTTTATGTAATTCAATAAGCTTTCCGTCATGTAAGAGAGCAAAATCGACCGCTGAATTAATTGATCGAATAATTATTTCTTTATTCACAATTAATTATTTTAAATTATACTTTGTTTAATCGGTGATCTCTGATTAATTTCAGAGTTCTATGTCAATGAACGTAAGGATTAAAAGAATTTATTTCTTTTTATGTCTGTTGGCTCTACTTCTTTTCTTTCTTTTATGAGTAGCTACCTTATGTCTTTTTCTTTTTTTTCCGCTAGGCATATATTACTTGTTATTGTTCTTTACGTTATCTATAAAAACTTTAGCAGGTTTGAAGGCAGGAACTGAATGAGCAGGAATTCTAATAGTTGTGTTTTTTAGAATATTTCTTCCAGTTTTTTCAGCTCTACTTTTAACAATAAAACTTCCAAATCCTCTTAAATAAACATTTTCACCTTCGCTTAATGAATTTCTAACTTCTTCCATAAAATTTTCAACAGTAGCAAGAACTTCGTTTTTTTCAAGTCCAAGATTTGATGATATTTTGTTAACTATCTCTGCTTTAGTCATTTTTAATTTTAATTTTATTATTTGGTTGCCAAATATATAAATTTATATTCTAAAACATATGTGGAATCTTTTTAATTATTTATTAGTCAATTAATGGAAAATAATTTCGCAAAGAAATTAATTGAATGGTATAAAATTAATCAAAGAGATTTGCCGTGGAGAAAGACAAATGATCCATATCAAATTTGGGTTTCTGAAATAATATTACAACAAACACGAATTGATCAAGGTACTCCTTACTATTTAAACTTCACAGAAAAGTTTCCTGACGTTAAAAAATTAGCTGAATCAACTCTTAATGACTTAATGAAAGTTTGTCAAGGTATTGGTTATTATAGCAGAATTGTAAACATGCATAAATGTGCAAAAATTGTGGTTAGTGAGTATAATTCAAATTTTCCATCTAAGTATGATGAACTTATAAATTTACCTGGAATTGGGGATTATACAGCATCTGCAATTAGTTCTATTTGTTCTGGTGAGTCTAAAATGGTCGTTGATGGTAATGTTATACGTCTATTTAGTAGACTATATAATTTGAAATATCAACAGAATAGTTCAATGATGAAAAAAACTATCAAAAAAATAGCTGAAATAGAAATTCTAAAATTTAAATCAGGAGATTTTAATCAAGCATTGATGGATTATGGGTCAATGATATGTTCACCAAAAAAATATAAGTGTGATATATGTATTTTTTCTAAAAGCTGTGAAGCATTTAAGTTAGATATTGTAGACAAGCTACCAGTTAAGAAAAAAAATATTTCAATTTCGCAAAGGTTCTTTAATTATTTTATTGTTTTAGATAAATCATCAAAAGTCAAAATTCATAAAAGAAAAGAAAAAGATATTTGGAATAATTTATATGAATTTGAATTGCTTGAAACAAATAATAAAATTTCATTTAAGGAGGCTGAGTCTTATTTAAAAGAAAAACATGAAAGATTAAGCTTCAAAAAAAAACATCAGGTATCTCACAAACTAACTCATCAAGTTTTAAGTATTGATTTTTGGATATTTGAAGTAGATGAAGTTTTTAAGCTTGGATTAGACATACCAAGCTTAAATAATTATCCTTTTCCAAAACCAATTTTTAGTATTATTTCTAAAATTCAGTAATAATGATTTCATATATTTGATTACTATGAGCGGATCTTTAAATAAAGTTATGTTAATTGGAAATTTAGGTGATGACATCAAGATGCATCATTTTGAAGACGGCGGATGTGTCGGTAGATTTCCACTTGCAACAAATGAAAATTATACTAACAAACAAACTGGAGAAAGAGTTACAAACACTGAATGGCATAACATTGTTGTCAGGAACAAGGCAGCTGAAATATGTAATCAGTATTTAAAAAAAGGAGACAAAGTTTACATTGAAGGAAAATTAAAAACTAGAAAGTGGCAAGCTGAGGATGGACAACAAAGGTATTCTACAGAAGTTCATGTGAATGAGTTTAATTTTTTAAACAATAGAAATGAATCTTCAACAGAGAGCTCATATCAAGCACCTCCAGCTCAGCCAAGTCAACCGGCTCCTGAAAGTCAAAATCAGGATCAGCCAGATGATTTGCCATTCTAATTAAATCAATAAATCATATTGGTACAATAATGAGATATGTTCCATTATATTTCTTAATGTTTTTCTCTTGTAATGAAACATCTCTTCCAAAGCAAAAAGCATATTTTGCTCCATCATTTGAAAACAAGGAGTTTACTCTCTTTACTGATAATTGTAAGAATGAGTTTTTAATTAATACTCTATCAAAAGTAAATGAAGTTTCTAATTGTTCTTATGAAATAATTTATGAGAATTATAAAGCTAAAATTTTCATTAACTCTGTAGAATCAGATTTAAAGGATTTAAATATTGAAGAGTTTTTTAATGAAAAAATATTTGAAAATTCAAAATTTGCTGATAGAGTTGTAGAAAGTATATATGATTCAAATGACAAAAATATTTCTTCAAAAGTGTACACATTTATAGGAAATACTCCATCAAATATTCAATTTTATATTACAAATAATAAAAATAAATTTTTCACCGGAAGTCTATATTTTAATTCTAAACCAAACTATGATTCATTACTTCCATATATTGATTACATAGGCGATGATATTAAAAAAATGGTTGACTCATTTAACTGGATTGATGAATAATAATATTAAAAAATGGCTTTTATTATCAATCCTATCTATAATTTGGGGAAGCTCTTTTATACTTATAAAAAAAGGATTATTAGAACTTACACCAATACACTTGGGTAGTTTGAGAATAATTTTTACAACATTAGTTATTTTAAGTTTTTCCTTTAAATCTTTACTTAAAATTAAAAGAGAAAAGTGGAAATGGATAATTATTACCGCTTATGTTGGAACTTTTTTCCCGATTTATCTTGTTGGATTTGGTCAAACTCAAATAGATAGTGGTATTGCATCAATACTCACTACTTTAACACCAATCTCTACGCTTATTGTTGGAGTGTTCTTTTTTAATTTATTTTTTACTCGAAGACAAATACTTGGTCTTTCAATTGGTCTTGTTGGTAGCTTTCTTTTATTGTATCAAGGTTCTCTAACGGGTGATTCAAATATTTTCTTCGCAATTTTCATAATCTTAACTACCGTTGGTTATGGGACATCTGTCAATTTAATTAAAACTTACCTTACGGATATACCACCTGCTGCAGTTACAGCTGGAATTTTTTTATCAATTCTTCCTCCCGCTATAATTATATTAATATTTTCTGATTTTTCATCTCTGGCATTTGATAATAATGAGGTTTTAAAATCAATTGGATTCGTCTTTATACTAGCATTATTTAGTAGTGCATTGGCTCAAACTCTATTCAATGTCTTTGTTAAAATTGCATCACCACTTTTTGCTTCAGCTGTAACATACACAATGCCAATAGTTGCAATTTTTTGGGCTGTGTTAGATGGAGAGAATTTAACTCTCCAGCAATACTTAGCTGCTGCAGTAATTCTTTTTGGTGTTTACCTAGTTAATAGAAAAAATCAAAAAGCTATTTAAAAAATTCGTCAGAAATTTCTTCATTAAAAATAACATTAGTTATTTCAAATTCTATTTTCTGTGGTCCAGCATTGATTTCTCTTTTAAATGCATATAAAATACCATCAACCTCTCTGTAATCAGAAAATTTAGTTATTGATGTAATTGTATTTCCACCTTGGGTGGTGCTTTCTTCAGTCATGATTAATAATCCAGATTCAGCATCATAATAGTTAAAACTATTTTCTTTAGTTTTTATTTTGTAAGCATCTTTACCATCAACTGGACCTAAACTTACAATTTCCATTGCAGCTGTATCCATGTAAAGCTCATCAAATAATCCTTTTTGACTTCTCTCGCTTTCAAGCTGATCATTTTCCATTGGTATTTTTTGACCCATTTGTTCCATGTAACCATTATTTCCATCAAATTTTTGTTTCATCAAAGTACCCATGCCTTCAACAGACATCTCCATTGAAGTTAGATTAGGACTCTTTTCTTTTATGATTGCTTTAGGCTTAAATGGTGCTCCAGGAATGGTAACACTTGCTTCAAGTGATATTGTAGAAACTGAATTTAATTTTTCACTACCACCAATTTTTTCAATGTACTTATTAATAATAGTTTCTGCTGTTAAATCAGAGGAAATTTCCTTATTAAAAACAGGTTTTTCAATTGAATTACCATACTTATCATAATAATACACAGCTAATTTTTTTCCGTCAAAAGTTATATTTTCTAGTTTATCAGCTAATGCAGAACCTTTTCCAGTAACAACAATTTGTCCATTATTAATATTAAAATATTTATTAGCTGCATTTTTTACATCAATGACAGTAACAGAATTAATATTAGATAGATAATTTTTATAATAATCTTTGTCAAGATTTTGAGTTTCAATTTGAACTGTATAATTAGCAATTGTAGACGGGCTTTCTGTTGCTAAAACAAAATTTCCAAAGTATTTAGCTTTTACATCATTAAGTTCTTTTTCAGTAACATCTATTTCTCTAATTTTCTTAATTTCATTTAGCATTTCAACAACGGCACTATCTGTAACTTCTTCTCTTGTGCTTGTGTAAGCTCTAAATCTTGATTTACTATATTTACTTGATCCGAATGAGGATCTTGCCACATATGTATATCCTTTATTTTCCCTAATTTGTTGCTCAAGTCTATTCTCTGGACCACCACCTAGAATTTTATTCGAAAGAAGCAATGAAAAATATTCACTATCATTCATTCTCATTTCAATAAGATTTTGAAAAGAAACTTCAGATTGAATAGCGTTAGGCATATCAATGAAGTGAATTGCAATCGTGGAGTTAGACTTTGTCTTAATGGCCTTATCACTTATTTTACCTTTTTTCCATTTTTTGAATAATTTTTCAATCTGATTTATAGTTGAATCTACGTCAAAATCACCTATGATAACCATATATGAGTTGTTTGGAAGAAAATATTCATTAAAAAAGGGTTCAATATCATTGAATGTAATATTGTTTAGAGATTCGATAGTTGCATATTCGCTATTTGGGTGATTTTTACCATAAGCAAGAATATTTTCAACTCTTCTTGCAGCTGCAGGAACACTGTTTTCATCAGCCTTTATTCCCTCTTTAAATCTGTCTAGTGACTTTGTGAATTCGTCTTGATCAAAAACAGGATTGAATAATCCATCTGCTAATAAATCAATTAAATCTGGAAAAAATTTTGACAAGGATGATCCTGAAGCCCCCGAAGCACTCAAATTAAGGTTTGCTCCCATAAAATCAATCATTTCTATAAATTCATCCTTCGATATATTTTTTGTTCCTTTACCTAAAAGATCTGATGTTAGTAATGAAATTCCAGCTTTTTCACCTTCAAACAGAGGCTGTCTATCAATAAATAGATTAAAAAACACTCTCGGGAGTTTATCATTTTTCACTAAAATTAATTTCATTCCGTTTTTTAATTCGTATTTAACAGGTTCACCTAAGTTAATTTCAGGTGTTGGGCCAGATTCTGGAATTTTAGTTCTATCAACTTGACTGAAACTAATTAATGTAAATAATACAAATGCTATGTATAAAAACTTTTTCATAATTTATTTTTCTTTTGGTAAATACTCTATTTCTATTCTTTGATTAGGACTTAAATACTTTTTTGCAACCTTCCTAATTTCTTCACGAGATATTGATTTATAAATATCTAATTGAGTATTTATCAAATTTACATCTCCATATAACATATAATAAGTTGCTAATGAGCTTGCTATTCCCTCAAATGAAGAGTTTGAACTAACAAATTGACTTTCAAGTTTATTCATTATTTTTTGGTAATCTTTTTCATCAATTAGTTCATTTTGTATTAAATTGATTTCTTCATCAATTTCCTTTGCTAAGTCATCCATGTTATTTTCACCCATTGGAAAGCAAAAAATAAAATACATTCCGTAATCTTCCATTGCAGCGTTAGCTGCCTGAGCTGCTAAAGCCATTTTCTTTTCATCAACAATTTTTTTATAAAGTTTAGAACTTTCTCCATCACTTAAATATGTTGAAATCATATTAAGTACCCAAGAGTCTCTTTTATTTTGAGCTGGAGTTCTATATGCATATACATAAGCTGGAATTTGAATATTTTCATCAAAAGCTTGAACTCTTTTTGTTTCAACAATTGGTTCTTCTTTCTCGAAATTTCTTACAACCTCATTCCCTTTAGGGATTTCATCAAAATATTTTTTTATAAGCGATAATGTTTTCTCAATTTCAATATCACCAGCTACTACTAATACAGCATTATTTGGAATATGATATTTTTTATTAAAACTCTTGTAATCTTCTTCTGTAGCACTATCTAAATGTTCCATTTTTCCAATTACTGTTCCTTTGTATGGATGAAACTTAAATAGATTTTCTGAAATTACCTCTCTTAGCTTTCCATATGGCTGATTTTCTGAAAGTCTTTTTTCTTCCTTAACAACTTCGTTTTGAGTTTCTATTCCTAACTGACTAACTTTTGGGTGTAACATTCTCTCAGACTCAAGCCAAAGAGCTATCTCCAATTTATTGGATGGAAAAACTTCATAGTAGTATGTCCTATCTGCAGTTGTATTGGCATTATACCTTCCGCCATTAGAATTTACAATGATATCCCATTGGCCTCGTTCAATATTTTTAGTTCCTTCAAAAAGTAAATGTTCAAAAAAATGCGCAAAACCTGTTTTATCAGGATCCTCATCTTTTGCACCGATATGATACATAACTGATGTTACTACTACTGGCGCACTATTATCTTTATGTAAAATCACATGAAGTCCATTATCAAGATCAAATTCTTGAAAATTCACGGATTGAGAATTTAAGCTTAAAGAAATTAAAGTTATTAGAGTAAAAAGAACCTTTTTCATATTACGATTTTAACTACATAAGTTAATAATAATTTTAAATAAAATAGTTAACAAAATGTTATGATTTAAAAAAAAAGAAAATATTGGG
>SGZB01000032.1 GCA_004321735.1 Flavobacteriales bacterium
TATGAGGATATAGAAAAGAGCTTATCTAAAATTTCAGGAAAAATTCAATGTATTGTTTCAAATGAAAATATTGAAAATTTTATAGAATTTGGCAAAACTCAATCTCCTGAACTCACCGATTATGCTGATGGAGTAGATACTTTTGATTTTTTGTTAAAACTAAATTAAGATTGACTAAAATTCCATATCCATTTTTTTTAATTTTGCCTTTTATTTATGAAAAAACATAATTTTAGTGCTGGTCCCAGCATTCTCAATCAAAAGGTGTTTAAAGAATCATCTAAAGCAGTATTAGAATTAGATAATATTGGTTTATCACTTTTAGAAATTTCTCACAGAAGCCCTGAATTTGTTTCAATAATGAATGAGGCAAGAGAACTTTCTTTAGAACTTTCAGGATTAAGTAGTCATGAATATGCAACACTATTCTTACAGGGAGGTGCAAGTATGCAGTTTTTAATGATAGCATATAACTTTCTTAAAACCAGGGGTGGCTATATAAATTCCGGAACATGGTCAACTAAAGCAATAAAAGAAGCAAAACTTTTTGGTGATGTTTCTGAGTATGCTTCGTCAAAAGATAAGAATTTTAGCTATATACCAAAAGATTACTCAATTTCTGATAATCCAGATTATTTACATATCACAACTAATAATACAATTTTTGGAACACAATACCATAAATTACCAGATTGTACTTGCCCTCTGTTTGCTGACATGAGCTCTGATATATTTTGCAGAAAACAAGATTATTCAAAATTTTCTTTAATCTATGCAGGAGCACAGAAAAATTTAGGCCCTGCCGGAACAACAATGGTAATTATTAAAAAATCTTTAATGAATGAAATATGTAGAGAAGTTCCCTCAATGTTAAATTATAAAGTTCATTTTGAAAAAGACAGTATGTTTAATACTCCGCCAGTTTTTGCAATTTACACATGTTTAGTGAGTATGAGGTGGTTAAAAAATAACGGAGGTTTAGCAGGGATTGAGAAAAAAAATATTAACAAGGCTTCATTAATATATGAAGAGATTGACAAAAATGAAATGTTTACTGGTTTTGCTTCAAAAGATGATAGAAGTATTATGAATGTCACATTCAATTTAATAGATGAAAAATATAAATCAGCGTTTGATGATCTATTAAAAGAAAACAATATCTCTGGTATTAATGGCCACAGATCTGTTGGTGGATATAGAGCATCAATTTACAACGCTATGGAAATCGAGTCTGTAGAAGTATTAGTGGACACTATGAAAAAATTTGAAAAAAATATATAAATATGAAAATTCTTGCAAATGATGGAATCTCCAATTCTGGAGTGAAAAAACTAGAAGAATCTGGGTTTGAAGTAATTACTACGAACGTAGCTCAAGAACAATTAGAAAATTATATAAATGAAAATGAGATTTCAGGAATACTTGTAAGAAGTGCCACAACTGTCAGAAAAGAACTTATTGATAAAGTTCCAAGCTTAAAATTAATTGGAAGAGGTGGTGTTGGAATGGACAATATTGACGTTGATTATGCAAGATCTAAAGGTTTAAAAGTAATTAACACTCCTGCTGCATCCTCTCATTCAGTTGCTGAACTTGTTTTTTCACATTTATTTTCATGTGTTAGATTTTTACATGATTCTAACAGAAACATGCCACTTGAAGGAGATAATAATTTTAAAAAACTAAAGAAGAATTATTCAAAAGGTATTGAACTCAAAGGTAAAACTCTTGGTATTATTGGGTTTGGAAGAATTGGCCAAGAAACTGCAAAAATTGCACTAGGTATTGGAATGGATGTAGTTTATTATGACAAATACAATGAAAGCACTGAACTTGAGTTAGAGTTTACAAATAATAAATCTCTTTCTTTTACTATTAAAACTTCTTCCTTGGATGAAGTTCTTATGAAATCAGATTTTATTACTTTACATGTCCCTGCTCAAAAAGAATATATAATTGGAAAAGATGAATTTGACAAAATGAAAGATGGTGTAGGAATAATTAATGCTGCAAGAGGAGGCGTAATTGATGAAACAGAATTAATTAACTATATAGACAAAAAGAAGGTTTCATTTGCAGGACTTGACACTTTTGAAAATGAACCTACCCCCTCTGTTAAGTTACTTATGCATCCTAAAATTTCACTTTCACCACATATTGGTGCTGCAACATCTGAAGCTCAAGATCGTATCGGAATTGAATTAGCAGATCAAATAATTAATTACTTTAATAATGATTAAAAAACTAAAATCTAGATTTTCTATTGAATCTAATTTTCAGTTATTTAAAATTATTATTGTTTTTGGAATTACAGGCACTCTAGCATTATACTTGAGTGGACCAGTAATTGATTTTTTCGATATTAACAAAGATGCAATACTAACATATTACTTAAGTAGATTTTTAATTGTTTTTCCTATATATCAAATCTGTCTTTTAGTTACAGCATTTATTTTTGGTGAGTTTTCTTTTTTCTGGCGATTCTTCAAAAAAATGATGAAAAGATTTAAATTCAGAAATTAATCTTTAGATTTTAAAAATTTTTCAACTTTAGGTTTAACTACCATTTGACAATACATGTTTTCTGGATTGTTATAAAAATATTTTTTATGATAATCTTCAGCCTCAAAAAATTCTGTTTTTTTCTCAAGAGTTGTAACAATTTTATTTGAGAAAACATTTGATGATTCAAGATTTGATATTAATTCTTTTGCAACATTAAGTTCATTTTTATTTTGAAAAAAAATTGCTGATCTATATTGAGTTCCTACGTCGTTCCCCTGCCTATTCAGTGTGGTAGGATCATGAGTTTTAAAAAAAACCTCTAATAATTTTTTAAAGGAAACTAAATTGGAATTATAGGTAATTTCGACAAGTTCAGCATGTCCAGTTAATCCAGTGCAAACTTCTTCATAAGTTGGATTTGTTTTTGTTCCCCCCATATAACCTGGAATGACTTTTGTTACACCATCAACGTTGTCAAAAATAGTTTCTGTACACCAAAAACATCCGGATGCCAAGTATGCTTTTTCCATTCTTAAACCATTTATTTTATTAATAGTCAAATTTAAACTCATTATATATATTTGCCAGACTTTATGAAAAAATTTTTTTTCTTCTTATTAATTCCTTTGTTTCTGCATTCGCAAGAAAGAAAGATTGCAAATGCTTACAAGTTTTTAGAACCGCCAAAAATTGATGGCATAATATCTAAAGGTGAATGGGATCAAGTTAAAGGAAATACTGATTTTGTAGTATGGTTTCCTGAAACTCGCGCAGGTGATAAATTAAATGATGATTATAAGACAACAACTTTTATTGGATTTGATAATGAAGCTATTTACATCGCAGCTATTTTAATTCATCCCAACACATCCAAAATGCCAATGGAGTTTTCTCAAAGAGATAAATCTGCTGGAATTGAATCTGAAGCCTTTTGGGTATCATTTAATACATTCGACGATAATTTGAATTATCAATCATTTGAGGTAACACCTGCTGGAGCAATATCGGATATGTTTTCAAGTGGAGATTTTGATCCTCAAAGTGATTATGATTATGACACTGTCTTTGAAGGTTACAGCAGTATTGATAAAGATGGTTGGTATGTAGAAATGAGAATCCCTTACAGTGCTCTGCGTTTTCCAAAAAAAAATATTCAAGAATGGGGAATTAATTTCGGAAGACATTCACCAGAACTTGACAGCTATTTTATATGGAATTATGCAGATCCTAAAAATTCAAAATATCAACAAAGTTTTGGCTTGATGAAAGGACTAAAAGATATTACACCCCCTGCAAGACTTTTCTTTTATCCTTATTTTCAAATTTCACAAGATTTTAAAAAAGGTTATAGTTCTCAAAACTCCTATTCAGCAGGTCTAGATTTAAAATATGGACTTGGAAATAGTTTTACCCTTGATGCAACTCTGATACCAGATTTTGGTCAAGTGACTTTTGATGACAAGGAATTAAATTTAAGTCCATTTGAGCAACAATTCGATGAAAACAGACCCTTTTTCATGGAAGGCGCATCATTATTTGAAAAGGCTGACGGCATGGGTTATAGATCTGGAAGATTTTTTTACAGTAGAAGAATTGGTGAAGAAATATCATTTAATGAAAGTGATTATATTAATGCAAATGAAGAATTAATAAGGTACGATAATAAGCCGGAACTTATTAATTCAACTAAAATTAGCGGAACAACTGATAATAAATTAAGTATAGGGATTTTAAATGCTGTTACTGGAAAAGCATATGCTTATTTTAGGAACACAAATAATCAAAAAGACAGAAAAGTACTTATTTCACCTCTGACAAATTATAATGTTATCTCATTATCACAGCAAGTTATTAATGAGTATTCGTCAATTAGTCTATTAAATACTAGTGTGATCAGAGAAGGAGGCTGGTATGATTCAAATAATCAAGCGATTGTATTCGACATGTACGATAACCCAAAAAAATTCAACTTCAAATCAACATTATTCAGAAGTTATTTAGAAGATAATAAAAAGGATACTGGGTTTAGAGGAGGGATTTCAATAAATAAACTAACTGGTAGTTTTAGATATGGTTTAGGGTGGAATGGTACCAGTTCAAGTTACACACAAAACGATCTTGGTATCATTAGGCAGACAAACAATCAAAGGTTTACAATGAGAGTTACGTATCAAATATTTGAGGAAACAAAACTTCTAAGAACATTTTCTAACTATCTTTTTGCAAGTCAAGCTTATACCTATGATAATTTTATAAAAAAATCTTGGGGTTTTAGACAAGGGAATAACTTTACTTTTCAAAACCTAATGAGCATGAGCCTAGACTTTGACTATACATCAGAATACAAAGATTTTGATGAAACAAGAACACAAGATAGATTTATAATTGAACCAGAAAATTTTGAAATTCAAATTGAAATGAAATCTGACGGAAGTAAGAGATTTTCTTATGGTTTTGATATATCAAATTCAAATTTTTTCAAACAAGAATTTGAAGAAAATAAAAGTAGAACAAGAGTTGGATTTTTTGCAGATTTTAGATATTCAGACAGACTATCATTTGGATCAGGATTTCAAACAATCAATACTACAGATGACATAGGGTATCTTAAGAAGGATATATCAAAAATATTATTTGGAAAAAGAGATATTAAATCAATAGAGAATAATTTTGAAATGCTTTACAACATTAATACAAAAAGTGCTTTATCTCTTAAACTTAGAAATTTTTGGAGTGTAGCTAGATATTCTGAGGAAGTCTTTTCATTAAGAAATAATGGTAGAAGAATTATAGAAGATCAAACTATTATTGATTATAATCCAAATACTAATTTTAATTTATGGAATTTTGATTTAAATTTTGAGTGGTGGTTTGCGCCAGGGAGCAATATGATATTATTATATAGAAATCAAGTTTTTAATCAAGATGAAAAATCATATTTAGACTACAATGATAGTGTCTCAGAACTCTTTAATTTTCCATTACAACATCAAATTTCGTTAAGGATAAATTATTTCTTAGATTACAACAGATTTAAAAAGAAATGATTGAACTAAAGCTTATTAATAAATCTTATGGAAATCAAAAAATTTTAGATAAAATCTCTTTAAATATTAAAAAAGGAGAATTTATTTCAATTGTTGGTCCATCTGGAGCTGGCAAAACAACTTTACTAAATATTATTGGAACAATCGAAGATTTTGATAAATCTGAAAAATCTAAGTTTTTAATTAATTCACAGGATATAACAAAACTTAGTGATAAAAATTTATCAAAATTCAGAAATGATAACATTGGTTTTGTGTTTCAGTTCCATCAGCTACTTCCAGAGCTTACTGTTGAAGAAAACATTCTTTTACCGACCATGATTAAGGGGGATGAAAAAGATAGTTCTGATAAGTATTTCATTGAATTGATATCAATATTAGGAATAGATAGTATTTTAAATAAATATCCTAATTCAATTTCTGGTGGAGAAAGACAAAGAGCTGCTGTAGCAAGAGCGATGATTAATAAGCCAGGTATTTTACTTGCAGATGAGCCGACTGGAAATCTTGACTCTAAAAATGAAGAAGAAATTATAAGTTTATTTAAAAAAGTGAATAAAGACCTTGGTGTTACTATTGTCCTAGTAACCCATAATCATAATTTTTCAAAATTAGCAGATAAATGCTTCAGTCTCAGGGATGGTAAATGGTTTTAATAAAGAATTAAAAGATTTACTTGAACACAAGTTCAATCTTTACAATTCTACAAATTTTATAGTCGAAGATCCTATTTCAATACCACATGCATATAATCAAAAAGAAGATATAGAAATCATTAGTTTTTTAATAAGTATTATTTCTTGGGGAAATCGAAAATCAATAATCAAAAGCGGAAATAAATTGAGAGAAATTTTAGGATCAAGTCCAATTGATTTTATAATGCGATTTAAAGAAAGGGATTTAAAGAAAATTGATTTTGTTCATAGAACTTTCAATAAATTTGACCTCATTTATTTTTTAAAATCACTAAAAAACATATATGAGAATCATGATGGCTTAGAGAATGTATTTTCTAAAAATTTAAATGATGAATTCATGTACAACAACATTAGTAATTTTAGAAAAATATTTTTTTCGTTAAATCACGAGGAAAGAACAGAAAAACACATCTCAAATCCGAAAAAAAATTCAGCTTGTAAAAGAATTAATATGTTTTTAAGATGGATGGTGAGAAATGATGGAATTGTAGATTTTGGAATATGGAAAAAAATTAAACCATCGATGTTGTCATGCCCATTAGATGTTCATACAGCAAATATTGGAAGGAAATTGAACTTAATTTCAAGAAAACAAAATGATTTAAAAACAGTCCTTGAGTTAGACAAAAAACTTAGGTTATTTGATAAAAATGATCCTGTAAAATATGATTATGCACTTTTTGGAATGGGAGTTTATGAGAAATTTTAAAACAATAATTATATATTTGCATGAAATTGACTAAAATATGTCAATACTACTAAAGTCCGCAAAAATAATAGATGCCAAGAGTGACTTCAATGGCAAAACCCTAGATATTTTAATTGAAAAAGGAGTTATAACTAAAATTAGTAACTCGATTAAATCTGATGACGCCAAGGTTATAAATTTAAAAAATCTGCATGTTTCACCTGGATGGATTGACTCTAGTGTATGTTTCGGAGAACCGGGCTATGAAGACCGAGAAACTATTGAAAACGGAACTTTAACAGCTGCATCAAGCGGATACACAGATATTATATTGAATCCTTACACCAAACCAATACTAGATTCAAGAGCTGATATAAGTTTTATTAAAAATAAGTCTTTAGGAAATATCGTTGATATACATCCTCTTGGAGCTCTAACAAGACAAAGTAAATCAAATGAACTTGCTGATCTTAAGGAAATGTTTGAGGCGGGATGTATTGGATTCTATGATTTTAAAAAACCTATTACAAATCCAAATATTTTAAAAACTGCACTTCAATATGTTCAACATTTTAATGGTTTAATACTTTCATTTCCTTTAGAGCGGTCCATTTCAAAAAATGCTCAAATGCATGAGGGAATTATAAGCACAACATATGGATTAAAAGGATTTTCAGAAATTTCAGAGGAGATTGCTGTATTGAGAGATATAAAACTACTTGAGTATACAGGTGGTAAATTACATTTCCCAACAATTTCCACATTGAATTCATTAAACATAATAAAAGAAGCCAAATCCAAAGCACTGAATGTCACATGCGGAGTTTCAATAAACAATTTATTTTTCAATGATGAAAAACTAAAAGATTTTGACACCAGATTTAAAGTTAATCCTCCGATTAGAGATGAAAAAACTAGAAAAGGCTTAATTAAAGGTGTTGAAACAAGAGTAATAGACTGTGTAACTTCAGATCATATTCCTGTTGATATTGATAATAAAAAAACTGATTTTGAAAATTCTGATTTTGGAGCAATTGGTTTAGAATCTTCTTTTGGTGCACTTAATTCCTTATTAGGCTTAAACAAAACAATTGAGATATTGAACTCTTCCTACGAAATTTTTAACTTAAGTAGACCTACTATTGATGTTGGAAATGAGGCTAAAATATCCATGTTTGATCCTAGGGAAAAGTATATTTTTTCAAAGAAGAATATTTATTCATCTTCAAAAAATAGTTCATTTTTAAATACTGAAATAACTGGTATTTCTAAAGGAATTATTTCGAACTCTAAGGTTCACATTGTTGAATAAAGAAATATTTTATATAGTACAAAAATCTAATCTAGAAGATAAGTCTCCTCTAATTATTTTATTACATGGATACGGAAGTAATGAAAAAGATTTATTTTCTTTTAAAGAATATCTTCCAAATGATGCAACTATTGTATCATTTAGAGCGCCTTTAGAACTTTTTCAAAACATGTATGCATGGTACCAAATTTATTTTGAAAACAATGTGAAATCTTTTGATGAAAAAAGCGCTCTAGTAAGTAAAAACTTGATTATTGACAAGATTAAGGAAATCGCTAAACAGTATAACTGTGATGATAAAAGAATAACATTGATAGGATTTAGTCAAGGTGCAATACTTGGATTTCCAATTGCTTTAATGAGTAATAATTTAATTAAAAATTTAGTTGCTTTGAGTGGTTATGTTGAAGATAAAATCATTAATTTTTTATCAATCTCTTCTCCAAATATTTATATATCTCACGGCATCAATGATGATGTAATTCCTTGTTTAGATTCTAAAAAAACACTTCAAATACTAGATAATAACAAAATCAAATACGACTATTATGAATTTAATCAAGGTCATGGTGTAAACATGGACAATTTAAATTCATTTTTAAAATGGATAAAAGAAAAATATTAGTCTACTTCAATTTGTAATCCATCATAAGCTAAATAAACATTTTTAGGTAGAAGTTTTTCAGTTTCAGCATGAAAACCCATGTCAGGTGCTATGTGTGTAAGATAGGTTATTTTTGGTTTTAATATCTCAATCATTTCAAGTGCTTGATTTAAATTTATGTGAGAGTAATGCTCTTTATGTCTCAAAGCATTTAAAACTAAACAATCAAGATTCATTAACTTTTCAAGTTCTTTATCCTTTATTGTTTTTAAATCTGTTATATAAGCAAAATTGAATAATCTGTAGCCAAAAACTTGTAATTTATGATGCATGTAGCTAATTGGTTTAAAAACTAAATCATCTATTTTAAAGTCTGTATTTTTCTTAACCTTATTTGAATAAACATGAGGAGATCCTGTGTAACCACCCGAGTCATCAAACAAGTAATCAAATCTTTTTTCTAATTTTTTTAGAACTCTTTTTTTTCCAAATAATGGAATCTTACCATACTTAAAAGAAACAGGTCTAACATCATCTAAACCTGCGGTATGATCTGAATGTTCGTGAGTAAATAGTATTGCATCAATTTTAGAAAAATTATTATTTAACATTTGTTGTCTAAAATCAGGACTACAATCAATTAATATATTCTTTTTCTTTACGTTGATTAAAATTGATGAACGAAGTCTAATATCTTTAGAATCCTCACTTTTACAAACAGGTCTGTCCAACCCTATTGTTGGAATTCCAGTACTTGTTCCCGTTCCTAAAAAAGTTATTTTCATGAATTAATATCAAATTTAATTTTTTATCTCTTTTTATCGATAATACTTTATAAATTTGTAGTAATTACTAAAAATGGTAGTTTCTTTAAAGGGAGATAAAGATTTCGAAAACGTATTATCTACAGTTGATAAAGCTCTTCGCATTAACTTAAATGAACATATTTATGGAACTTTTGCAGAGATAGGGGCCGGACAAGAAGTTGCAAGGCATTTTTTTAGAGCAGGTGGAGCATCTGGAACAATTGCTAAAACAATGAGTGCTTACGATAGGGGATTTAGTGATGCTATTTATGGAGCTGAACAAGATAAAAGATATGTGACGAAATCAAGACTTTCCAAAATGCTCAAGCACGAAATTAATTTACTTGAGACTAGAGTTGACAGAGAAAATAATCCAGAAAAAATGTTTTTTGCTTTTGCAAATACTGTTGCAACTATAGATTTTGCAAAAAAATTCAAGGGACATGGATGGATGGGGATACGATTTCAAACTGATAGTCAACAAGAATATAGTGAAATTCAGATGCATGTCAGATTTCATTTAATTGATGCCAAAGCACAACAAGAAGCTTTAGGAATTATGGGTGTTAATTTAATTTATGGTGCTTACTACAAGCATAATAAGCCTAGGTCTCTCATAAAATATTTGTATGACCATATTGATCCCCATGCTATTGAAATTGACACAATTAATTTTTCAGGTCCACTATTTGAAAATGTTGATAATAGATTACTGAGTTTAGATTTAGTAAAAAATGGTATGACCCAAGCAGTTATGTTTGGACCAGATGGTAAAAACATACTTCCTGCAGCAGTTCTTTACAAAAAAAATATTCTAGCAATAAGAGGAAGCTTCAGACCAGTGACAAAAGTAAATGAAGATATGTATGAAAAATCATTTAAAATGATTTCAAATGATAGTGATTTTAATCTCGAAAAGACCATTTCAATATTTGAAATAACTCTATCAAATTTATTAAGTGGACAAAACGATGTAAACGAGCAGGATTTTCTTGACAGAGCTGAGCTTCTATGTTCCTCTGGAAAAACAGTAATGATTACCAATTTTCAGGAGTATTATAAACTTTCAGATTATTTTTCAAACTACACTACTAAAAAAACCGTAATGACTATGGGTGTAGATAACTTAATTAAAGTTTTTGAAGATAAATACTATTCTAATCTGAGCGGTGGAATACTTGAAGCATTTGGTAAATTATTCAAACATAACATTGAGATATACCTGTATCCTTTGATAAAAGGTAAAAAACTCATAGATAGTTCAAATCTAGAAGTTGAAGATAATATGAAGAACTTGTATAAATACTTTAAAGACAATAAAAAGATTAGAGATATTGAAAACTTTAATGAAAGTCTTTTGAGTATTTATTCTTGGGAAGTATTAGAGGAAATTAAAAACAATTCTCCAGGATGGGAACAAAAACTTCCTGAATCAATTTCTAGACTGATTAAAGAAAAAAAACTATTTGGTTATTCAAATTAGTTTGTCAAAATTTGATTGGTGTGATCTTTAGTATTGACCTTGTCGATGATCCTTTCTAATACACCATCCTCATTAAAAATAAAAGTCTTTCTATATATGCCTTCATACTCTCTACCATACATTTTTTTTATCCCCCATACTCCAAATAGTTTAACAACCTTCTTGTCAACATCTGCAAGTAAAGGATATGGAAACCCAAATTTGGTTGAGAAATTTTTTTGTGATTTCGGTTTATCACAACTAACTCCAAGAATTGAATATCCTAGATTGGTTAAGGTTTCATAATTTTCAGATAAATTACAAGCTTCTGCAGTACATCCAGGTGTATTGGCTTTTGGGTAGAAAAAAACAATTAATTTTTTTCCTGAATAATCTTCATTAGATATAAGATTTTCATTTTCATCAATACATTCAAAATTTGGAAGTTTATCACCTACTTTCAGTGTGTTCATAGTGTAAAATGTTTTTCTAAATTTACAAAAATGAAGAAAACTGAAAAAGTTAAATTTATTATAAATACACTCGAAGATTTATATCCAAAAGTAGAAGTCCCTCTAAACCATAAAGATCCTTACACTCTTCTCATAGCAGTTCTACTGTCAGCTCAGAGCACTGATGCTGGTGTTAATAAAATAACACCAAAATTATTTGCTAAAGCAGACAATCCATATGATATGATAAAAATGAGTATTGAAGAAATAAGAGAAATAATAAGACCTGTTGGATTGTCTCCAATGAAATCCAAAGGAATCTATGGCTTATCAAAGATACTTATTGAAAAACATAATGGAAAAGTTCCAAAAAATCTCAAAGACCTAGAAGAGCTTCCAGCTGTTGGGCATAAAACTGCAAGTGTAGTTATATCTCAAGCTTTTAGTATACCGGCTTTTCCTGTTGATACCCACATTCATAGACTCATGTTTAGATGGGGATTATCAACTGGAAAGAGTGTAAAAAAAACTGAACAAGATGCAAAAAGAATTTTTCCAAAAAATTTGTGGAATAAGTTACATATTCAAATTATATATTATGGAAGAGAGTTCTGTCCTGCTCGAGGATGGAATTTCAAAAATGATGTAATAACTCAAAAAATTGGAAGAAAATCTATAATCAATAAGTTTTTGATTTAATTACAGCTTATTTCGTATGAATCCCAATTTTTATCGGTATTAAGATTCATAAAGTAGTAACATTTTTTTGAACCATCATTAAATTCTAGGAACTTGTAAAAACCATCTGGGACAGTGGCACCCGTTGAGAGAACTACACTTTCAGGCGAAAATTTAAGTTCAATTCTAACTTTAATAGGTCCACTGTTCTTTGCCCAATCCCTAACTTGTTCCTCCAGTTCTCTCCATTCTCCCCTATTCAAATTATCTTTTTGCAGTGCACAATTAACAAAAGAAAAAGTTTGTTCTAGATTAGACCATGAATCTGTAAAGGAACCTGCAGGAGCCATATGACCTTTGTCCCAAGGATTATTATAATAATCAGCATCATTTGATGTCCAAACACCATCCTCCAAATAAAAATCCATATTTCCTCTGTCAGCAACTTTTACAAAATCTTTAACTGTGTATTCAATCCAGTTTGGTTGTTCCTTATTTTCATTGTAGGAAATTTTAAAAACATTATTTTCAATAATTAACTCAGATCTTTTTTGAACAATCTCAGGTTCTCTATCATTATTTTCAGAGCAAGAAATTAATAAAAGTAGAATTAAGATGTACTTTTTCATTTAAAATAATGTTATATAAATTTTTATCATTTAACCTTAAGATTTAACCACTTTGGCAACAGTAATTTTATCAATCTAAAAACTAATTTCGTCAAAAAACCATTGAGCTACAATATATTTATTATATAATTTTGTTTTATATCCAGAGGAAAACAATGAAATTATAATAGATACTTTTAATTTTTTTTATAAAAAAATTTAAAGCATTCTTTTTTCATTTATTCATAGATGTTAGCAAATAAACCACTTACTGATAAAGTTGGATATTTTTTTTTGATTCATATTTAACAAATTTTACTTGTTTTGTTAACATATTTTTAACATATTTATAAATTAATAACTATAAAACATTTTAAATGAAAAACTTAGTAAGACTAT
>SGZB01000033.1 GCA_004321735.1 Flavobacteriales bacterium
AAAATTGATTTAAATAAAATTTCAAAAGATGTTCTCGACAACTACACAAGGTCTGTAAGTTATGTTGAAGAATGTATTGATGAAAATTTTGAAGTTATAATTGATTATATATCAAAAATTAATGGTAGAGTCATTATTACTGGAATAGGTAAGAGTGCAATAATTGGAATGAAAATTTCAGCAACTTTAAATTCAACCGGAACACCATCTATTTTTTTACATGGTTCTGATGCTTTACATGGAGACATTGGAGTAGCTACAAAAAACGATGTGATGATTTGTTTATCAAAAAGTGGATCAAATACAGAAACAGTGGATTTAGTAAAACAAATAAAAAAACTGGGTATTAAACTAATTGGCATTACATCTGATAAAAATTCATTTCTAGCCAAAAATGCAGACTACTCCATTGTAAATAAAATTGAGAGAGAGGCATGTCCGAACAATCTTGCACCTACAACTAGTACAAGTATGCAATTACTGATTGGCGATTTGATAGCCATATGTCTAATGTCTATTAAAGAATTTAAATCTGAGGATTTTGCTCTCTATCATCCCTCAGGTTCACTGGGAAAGAGACTAACTTTAAAAGTTAGCGATATTCTAAATTACAATTCTTCGCCAAAAGTGGATATTAATTTAAGCATAAAAGATGCAATAAATGAGATTTCTTCAAAAATGTACGGTGCAACAGCTGTTTTGAATAAAAATATTGTGGTTGGAATAATTACTGATGGTGATATAAGAAGAGTGCTTAATGAAAATAAAAACCCCATGAATCTTAAGGTTAATGAAATAATGGTCAAAAATCCAAAATTTGTAAGTGGAGATATGCTTGGATCAGAAGCCTTAAATCTAATGAATAAAATTAAAATTACTCAACTTTTAGTTATTGATGATGGTCATTACAAGGGGATGATTCACATGCATGAACTTTTAAAAGCTGGTCTATGAGTAAGCTATTAAACGATCCTAACGAAATGTCATTCCTAGATCATCTTGAAGATTTAAGATGGCATATATTAAGATCATTTATAGCTATATTAATATGTGGATCAATTGCATTTATTTTCAAGGATTTTATTTTTGACAAAATAATATTTGGACCTAAAAATGTTGATTTTTTCACTTATGAAATTTTATGTAAAATATCAAATTTTATAGGATTCAACGATGGTTTTTGTATAACTGAACTTCCATTCAGAATACAAAGTAGAACTATGGCTGGTCAATTTAGTGCTCACATATGGACATCAATTGCTTCAGGTTTTATTATTTCATTCCCGTTTGTTTTATATCAGTTTTGGAGTTTCATAAGTCCTGGTCTATATCAGAATGAAAAAAAACATGCTAGAGGCTTTATTTTTATTTCAAGTATACTTTTTTTTATTGGTGTTTTATTTGGATACTACGTTATCTGTCCATTATCAATTAATTTTTTAGGGAACTATACTGTAAGTAGTGAAATATTTAATGATTTTGATTTAAGCAGTTATATTGGATTAGTGAGAGCCTCAGTACTCGCATCTGGTTTAATATTTGAACTTCCCATTATAATTTATTTTTTAACGAAAATAGGCTTAGTCACTCCTGAAATTTTAGTAAAATATCGAAAATTTGCACTTGTTGGTGTTCTCATATTAGCAGCTGTTATTACACCTCCTGATGTTGCAAGTCAAATTATTGTAGCAATTCCGATTGTCATATTATATCAAATAAGTATTTATATTTCAAGAATTGTTGTTAAAAGAAATAAGATATGAAACTTGAAGCTATCAAAATCGAAAAATCATACGGCTCCAGAAAAGTTGTCAATGGTGTTGATTTAGAATTAAAACAAGGCGAAATTGTTGGATTGCTTGGCCCCAATGGAGCAGGAAAAACAACATGTTTTTATACGATAGTTGGATTAATCAAACCTGATAACGGTAAAATATTGATTAATAATATAGATATTTCAAAAGAAGCAATGTATAAAAGAGCTAAACTTGGAATTGGGTATTTAGCTCAAGAGGCTTCAGTTTTTAGAAAACTTTCTGTAGAAGAGAATATAAAAGCAGTATTAGAGCTGACCGAAAAAAGCAAAGAGCAACAAAATGAGGATCTTGAAAATTTAATTGATGAATTTAGTCTTCAAAAAGTAAGAAAAAATAGAGGTGATCTTTTATCAGGTGGAGAAAGAAGGAGAACCGAAATTGCTAGAGCATTAGCTACAGAACCAAATTTTTTATTATTAGATGAACCATTTGCTGGCGTAGATCCAATTGCAGTTGAAGAAATTCAAAAAATTATAGCTCATTTAAAAACTAAAAATATTGGTGTTTTAATAACAGATCATAATGTTCAAGAAACCCTTGCAATAACAGACAGAACATACTTAATGTTTGAAGGAAAAATCCTTAAAAGTGGTAAACCAGAAATCCTTGCCGAAGATGAGTTAGTAAGAAAAGTCTACCTAGGTCAAAATTTTATATTCAGAAAAAAAGTTTTGGATTAATTGAAGGATCTAGTTGAAATTTACAGAGGAAATTTAGCTGAAGCATTACATATTAAAGCATCACTTAATGAAAAAGGAATAAATCCAATTATATATGATCAAATAAATTCGGCAAATATTGCTGGTTTCGGTATACCAAACTATATGTACTCACATATCGTTTACATACATAATGATCAGCTTGATGAATTTAATCTATTAAATAATAAAGAAAGTGATGATGAAATCAAGTAAGATAATATAATCATCGTTGGGATACTAAAAGCTGAAATATCAAACATTAAAGCTAAACCTAAAGCTATTAAGTTAGTAATCACTAATAATAGTAAAAAAACTTTCTTCTCATTTGAATTGATATTTTTTAATGAATAAAATTTAAGATTTGATATCATTAAAATTGAAATGAATAAAATAATAATCAAAATGTACATTACTTCAATCTTACTAGCAATAAATGGTAATCCAATAAAAAACAAACCACTCGATGGTGAAGGTAATCCAATAAAATCTTTTTGATATTCAGAAATATTGAATTTAGACAATCTTAGAATTGTGCAAATAAAAATCGTAAGTGAAATAAAACTTACAGTAAAAATTCCAGTTTTATTGTAAAGAAAATCAAACATAAACAGACTTGGAACTAATCCGAAAGTAATAGAATCAGAAAATGAATCTAACTGACCACCTATTTTAGACTCAGATTTTAAAGCTCTAGCTAAAAATCCATCAAAAAAATCTAATATAGAAGCCAATAAAACAAATAAAACTATTAACTCATAGCTTGAAAAACCATCAATTATTTTAAAATCATTGAATAATACTAAAATTGATAAACATCCTAGTAAAGCATTACATAATGTTAGAAAGTTTGGAATGAATTTGAATAATTTCAATTGATACTTTAAGTTTATAATCAAATACAAATTTAATTATTATTTGAACTTTCGTAATTCTCTTTTTATTTCTTTAATTGGCGGTCTTCTTTTAGGACTTTCATGGCCAACTTATGGTTTGTTTTTTTTGTCTTTTATTGGAATTATCCCTTTCATATACGTATCACAAAAATATGTAAGTAAAAAAAGATTCATAACATTTTTCGCCGGATTTCTATTATGGAACATAATAAGTACTTTTTGGCTAATATATGCTACAACATTTGGTTTTTTATTTGCTGTACTAGTAAATTCTCTGATGATGTCTACTGTATTTTATTTATACAGTATTATTTCAAAAAACAACGGAAATAAATTAGGATACATTTTTTTAGTATCAATTTGGATATGTTTTGAAAAATTTCATCTCTATTGGGATTTTTCATGGCCTTGGTTAAATCTTGGAAATGTATTTTCTGAAAATATAAAAATTATTCAGTGGTACGAATATACAGGTACATTTGGAGGAACATTATGGGTTTTGATAATTAATATTTTAATTTTCATCTCTTATGAGAGCTACAAACAAAAAAGACATTTTAAAAAACCAATATTTTTTACATTAATGATGTTGATTTTACCAACGCTTATTTCATTAATCAAATATTACAACTTCAATGAAAATGGCAAAAAAGTCAATGTAACTATTATACAGCCTAATATTGATCCTTATGATGAAAAATATAAAATAAGAAATATTGATAATATAAGTTATTTAAAATCCCTAATTACTAAAAACAATATTAGTAACTCTAAAATAATTTTACCTGAAACTTTTTTTTCAGAAGGAATACAATTAAATAGTTATAACTATAATCAGTTCACTGAAAACTTAAATTCAATAATCAAAAAAAACAACAATCATTTAATAACAGGATTTGAACCTTATGAAATAATATATGATAAGGATAATATTTCTGCATTTTCAAACGAAATAAATAACAATAGATGGATAAATATTTTCAATAGTGCTTTGTTTTTAAATGGTAATAATTCAAGTTTTTATCATAAATCAAAACTTGTTGTGGGAGTTGAAAAAATGCCATATAAAAACATAATTGAACCATTACTTGGTGATATTCTATTAGATTTTGGAGGTCTTTCAATGACAAGAGGTCAACAACAAAATAGAGAGTCATTCTATACCGATAAAGATTCATACATATCTCCAATCATTTGTTATGAATCAGTGTATGGTGAATATGTAACTAAATATTTTAACAAAGGTTATGGGATTCTGGCAATTATAACAAATGATGCATGGTGGGGAAATAGTCAAGGGCATAAACAACATATGTCATATGCTAGATTAAGAGCAATAGAGAACAGGAAAAATATCGTTAGATCAGCAAACACTGGAATATCTGGATTAATTAATTCAAGAGGTGATATAGAGATTAAATCTAATTATGATGAGGAAATTGTTTTAAATTATCAAGCATACGAAAATGATAAAGTGACATTTTATATCATGTACGGAGATTATATTTTCAGAATATCACTTATGTTATCTCTAATAATTTTTAGTTATTTTATATCCTCTAAAATCAGAGGTAAAAATTAAAAATAATTCACTTAAACATTAATTTAACATTTAAGACTTGTGAAATAAAGTAGAAAAATTAATTTTGCAGAAAAATTAATAAAATGTATTGGACTTTAGAATTAGCCTCTTATTTAAGTGATGCCCCTTGGCCAGCTAATAAGGATGAATTAATTGATTATGCAATAAGAACAGGAGCCCCTCTTGAAGTTGTTGAGAATTTACAAGCAATTGAAGATGAAGAAGAAGAAATTTATGAGTCGATTCAAGAAATATGGCCAGACTTTCCTACGGAAGAAGATTACCTTTGGAACGAAGAGGAATATTAATGGTTAGATTTTCTTCAATAATATAAACAAAGTCTTATTCTTGAGGCTTTTTTTGTTTAAATTTGGCTTGTAAATTTTATGAGCTTTTTAAATTCATTACTGAAAGTTTTTGTTGGAGATAAATCAAAAAAAGATTTAAAAGAACTATACCCGGTTATTTCTCAAATAAACTCTATTGAAAAAAAGTTTTCTGAGCTTAGTAATGATCAATTGAGAGATTACACCAAAAAGTTTAAAACGCAGATACAATCTTTAAAAAATCCTTCTCAACAAAAGATTGAAGAGATTAATACTAAGATCAATAGCACCTCAAATATTGAGGAAAAAGAAAATCTTTATGTGGAGATTGATAAAATCGAATCTTCCTTTTTAGATGAGCTTGATAAATACTTAGATGATATCTTACCGGAAGCTTTTTGTGTAGTTAGAGAAACTGCAAAAAGATTTGCAATTAATGAACAAATTTCTGTAACTGCTAATGAATATGATAAATTGCTTTCATCAAACAAGGACTACGTTAGAATTAATGGAGATAAGGCAAATTGGTCAAACAGTTGGGATGCTGCAGGAAAAATGATTAAGTGGGATATGATTCACTATGAGGTTCAATTGATCGGAGGAATTGTATTACACAAAGGAAAAATAGCTGAGATGCAAACTGGTGAAGGAAAAACTCTAGTTGCAACACTACCAGTCTATCTAAATGCTATTACTGGATACGGAGTTCATTTGGTAACAGTAAATGATTATCTAGCCAAAAGAGACTGTGCTTGGATGTCTCCAATATTTCAATTTCATGGACTCACTGTAGATTGTATAGATAACTATAAGCCTCACTCTCCTGAAAGGAGAAATGCATACTTATCTGATATAACATACGGAACTAATAATGAATTTGGATTTGATTATTTGAGAGATAATATGGCTCATAAATTAGAAGATAGAGTTCAAAGAAAACATTCATATGCTATAGTAGATGAGGTTGACTCTGTTTTAATTGATGATGCGAGAACTCCATTAATAATTTCAGGACCAGTTCCCAAAGGAGATAATCATGAATTTAATCAATTAAAGCCTAAAATTTCTAGTCTTGTTCAATTACAAAAACAACTAGTTACCCAAACATTAGCTGAAGCAAAAAACTTTATTAAAGATGGTGATAATGAAAAAGGAGGATTTAAATTACTTCAAACTTTCAGAGGTCTTCCAAAAAATAAAGCACTAATTAAATTTTTAAGTGAAGATGGAGTTAAACAAACACTTATTAAAACTGAAAATTTCTATATGCAAGATAATAATAGAGAAATGCACAAAATCGATGCTGATCTTTATTTTACAATTGACGAAAAAAATAATCAAATAGAACTCTCAGACAAAGGAATTGAACATCTTTCAAAAGATAATAATGATGATAATTTCTTTATACTACCCAATATTTCAACCCTTATTTCAGATATTGAAAATAAAGGTTTATCTCCTGAAAACGAAGCGAAAGAAAAAGAAAAAGTTTTTAACGATTTCAATATTAAAAGTGAAAGAATTCACACTCTTAATCAATTACTAAAAGCCTATACATTATTCGAAAAAGATATTGAATATGTTGTAATGGACAATAAAGTGAAAATTGTTGATGAGCAGACAGGTAGAATTATGGATGGAAGAAGATACTCAGATGGTCTTCACCAAGCTATTGAAGCTAAAGAAAATGTAAAAATTGAAGATGCTACGCAAACTTTTGCAACAATAACACTTCAAAATTATTTTAGAATGTACAGAAAGCTTTCAGGGATGACTGGGACTGCTGTAACAGAACAAGGAGAATTTTGGGATATTTACAAGCTTGATGTTATTGAAATTCCTACAAACAAACCAATTATTAGAAAAGACGATAACGATTTAATTTATAAAACGAAAAGAGAGAAATATAATGCCGTAATTAATAATGTTGTTGAATTATCTAACAACGGAAGACCAGTACTGATTGGAACAACATCTGTTGAGATTTCTGAATTACTTTCTAGAATGTTAACAATAAAAAAGATAAAACACAATGTATTAAACGCCAAACTTCATAAAAAGGAAGCAGATATTGTTGCTGAAGCTGGAAATGCAGGAATTGTAACAATTGCTACTAATATGGCTGGAAGAGGAACTGATATTAAGATTAGTGACCAAATAAAAGAGTCTGGTGGGTTAGCTATAATTGGTACTGAACGTCACGATTCACGAAGAGTAGATCGTCAGTTAAGAGGTAGGGCTGGAAGACAAGGAGATCCTGGAAGTTCTCAATTCTATGTCTCACTTGAAGATAATCTAATGAGATTATTTGGATCTGATAGAGTATCAAAAATGATGGATAGAATGGGTCATAACGAAGGTGAAGTTATACAACATGGCTTAATGACATCAACCATTGAAAGAGCTCAAAAAAAGGTGGAAGAAAATAATTTCGGTATTAGAAAAAGGTTATTAGAATATGATGATGTAATGAATCTTCAAAGAGAGGTTATTTATAAAAAAAGAAAAAATGCCCTTGATGTAAATAGACTAAAAGTTGATGTTGCTAATATGATTTTTGAAACAGTTGAATCAATATATTACAATTCAAAAGAAAACAATGATTATAAAAGTTTTGAATTTAACTTAATTAGATATTTCTCAATCACATCACCTTTTAATGAGGAAGAATTTGAAAAAACTGATTCTAATCAGGTAATTCAAAAAATTTATGATATTGTTTTAAAATTTTATGAGAAAAAGAATATTGAAAATTCTGAAAAAGTATTTCCAGTAGTAAAAAGCGTTTATGAAAATCCTCAAAATAAATTTGAAAGAATTGTAGTTCCATTTACTGATGGCAAAAAAACAATGAATATTGTTACAGATCTAAAAAAAGCTTACGAGTCCAATGGTAAAGAGCTTATTAATGATTTTGAAAAAAATATAAGTCTAGCGATTATTGATGATACATGGAAGACTCACTTAAGGAAAATGGATGAATTGAAACAATCAGTTCAACTAGCCGTTCATGAACAAAAAGATCCACTATTAATCTACAAATTTGAAGCAAAAGAACTTTTCTTTAGTATGATAGATCAACTAAATAAAGATATTCTTACATTTCTATTTAAAGGAGAATTACCTAGTAAGGACCCTAGTGATATAAGAGAGGATAGACGTAACAGAAGAAGAGAACAGTATAATACCTCAAAAGAAGAGGTTTTAAATAGTGACGAATTAGCTAACAGAAATAGACAAGTTGGAGCATCCGCTTCTAGTTCTTCAAATGTTGTAGAAACAGTTGTAAGGGAGCAAAGGAAAATTGGTAGAAATGAAAAGGTTACTATCAAAAATGTGAGTACTGGAGAAACTAAAGAGATGAAGTTCAAACAGGCTGAAAAATTAATTCAATCTGGTAGCTGGATTATAACATAAACTATTCCACATGAAAGCTCTAATTATAGGTCCATTTCCTCCCCTGAGAGGAGGTATTTCTGACTTCAATTATGAGCTAGTCAATGAACTTGAAAAAAACTGTCTAATTGATGTAGTTGGATTTAAAATTAATTATCCAACATTTTTAAGATCAAAAAACAAACAAATACACAAAAACAATATTTTAAAAAAATCAATAAGCTATATAAACCCCTACAATCCTTTTGATTGGTTTAGAATTAAAAAGCTTGTTAAAAAAAATAAATATAATTTTGTGATATCAACTTACTGGACACCAATAACAGGTTTATGTTATTATTTTATAAACAATTTTATCGGAAAGAATAGTAAGAAAATTGGTTTATTTCACAACCTAATTCCTCATGAAAAGTTTGTGTTTTCGGAACTTATTTTGAAAAAATTTTTAAAAAATTTAGATAAAACAGTCACTTTATCAAAATACAATCACCATATTCTTGAGGAAAAATATAATTCAAAAAGCTTAAAGCTATATCACCCAATTAATAATGTAAAAACTGTAAGTAAGGAAGAATCTTTAAATTTTTTGAAACTAGATAAAAAATATGAATATATTTTGTTTTTTGGTTTAGTTAGAAAATATAAGGGTTTAGATATTTTATTAAATAGCATAAAGGACATAAAATCAGCAAAAAAAAATATCAAATTAATTATTGCAGGAGAATTTATTGAAAATATAAAGAATTATAAAAAAATGATTAACTCATTAGGAATAAACAATGATGTTATAATTAAAAATGAATTCATAAATAGTGATGAAATAAAATTTTACTTTGGTGCATGTGAGCTAGTTGTTCAGCCATATAAAAAAGCTACTCAAAGTGGAGTTTCTTCTTTAGGCATAGCGTATGGGAAAAAGATTGTCACAACAAATGTAGGTGGGTTAACCGAATATTTAAATGAAAAAAATAGTTTCATTTCAAAAACTAACTCTAAAAGTTTGACTAATAAAATAATCGATGCTTTTAATGATCAAACTAGTGAAAAAACTATAAATATAAGAAAGCTTCAAGATGAATTATCGTGGAATAATTTTTGTAAAATATTATTAAAGCTTTAATGTAATGAGATATTTATTTTATTCAATAATTTTTTTAATTTCTTCATACTCCAATTCCCAAGTCAAAAAAGAAGCATACTTTGCATCTGGATGTTTCTGGTGTGTTGAGTCAATATTTGAAAGTCTGATTGGTGTAGAAGAGGTTGAGTCTGGATACTCTGGAGGTAAAACAAAGGATCCAACATACTACCAAGTATTAACAGGAAGAACTGGTCACGCAGAATCTGTTAGAATTGTTTATGATGAAACTAAAATATCATTTAAAAAACTAGTAGAAGTCTTTTTTGCATCACATGATCCAACAACATTAAATAGACAAGGTCCTGACATTGGAACTCATTACAGGTCAATTGCATTCTATCAAAATAAAAATGAAAAAGAAATAATACTTAAGGAAATAAGTAAACTTGAGGAAAACGATATTTACAAAGATATTGTAACTGAAGTAAAAAAATTTGATAAATTTTATATTGCCGAGGATTATCATCAAGACTATAAAGTAAATAATCCTAACAACCCTTATCTTTTAAAAGTATCAGTTCCTAGAATCAATGATTTTAAGAGTAAATTTCCTACAATTTTAAAATAATATTCTCCGATGGAATAATAATTTTTCTGTAAAAGAAAAATGTTATCATAAAGCCCAAAAAAGATCCAAAAACAATATCCAAAGGATAATGCACTCCAACATAAATCCTACTGTAAGCTATAATAGAAGCCCACAAAAATAAAAGCATAGATAATTTATTCTTAGAAGAGAAAAATAAATAAAAAAATGTAGCAACAACAAAGGAATTAGATGCGTGTGCAGAAAAAAATCCAAATAACCCTCCACAACTTTCTTTTACAATTCGGATTTGATCAACAATATCCAGATTATAACAAGGCCTTAATCTTTCAAAATTATTTTTGAAAAAATTTGACAGTTGATCACTAATTAAAATCAAAAAACCTATAGAAAAAATTCTAACTAGTAATAGTAAAATTATTTTCTTTTTTGATTCATTAATTTTTAATGATTTCTGAATTAATAGATAAAGTAAAAATATATATAACGGAATGTGAGAAAATTTATTTGTGATTGTAAGCCAGAAATGATCGTACTCAATACTGCCCAAAGAATTTAGATAAATAAATAAACTTTTATCTAATTCTAAAATTTGATCCATCTTATTCAATTCCGTATTTGTCAAACAAATAAACTAAAGAAGCAATTGCACCAGAACCTAATTCAAGTTCTCTTTTATTTATAGCATCAAAAGTGTCAATTTCTGTATGATGATAATCAAAGTATCTCTGAGAATTAGGTCTCAAGCCAGCTAGAACATTACTATCAGTTCTCAAATTCTCTATATCTGCACCACTACCCCCTTTTATAAAAACATTGATAAAATATGGGGCAAAGAATTTTTTCCACTCCAAAATTTTAAGAAATTTTTCATTATCAGTTGTAAATGAAAAACCAAGTGGCAAGAACCCGCCAGCATCTGATTCTATAGCAAAAATATGATTTAGTTTTTCTCTATCTGATATTTCTTTATACTTAATAGAACCTCTTTTTCCATTTTCCTCATTCATATACAAAACAACTCTTATTGTTCTTTTTGGTTTATAATTAATATTATCAAAAATATTTATCAGATCCATAGAATGAACAATACCCGCACCGTCATCGTGACTGCCATCACCAGTATCCCAAGAATCTAGATGACCGGCGACTAAAATAATTTCATCAGGAAATGTTGTTCCTTTTTTTTCAGCTATTACGTTGTATGACATAACATCGCTCATTTGTTTACACTGTTGTCTAAAAAGGAATTTTAGTTTTGGTTTAATTTTTAATAAACTACTCAATTTTTCTGCTCCATTTGTACTTATAGCAGCAGCTGGAATTTTTTTACTTTCAGGTAAGTCACCATAGGTTAAACCACCTGTATGAGGATGGTCATCCAATCTTAAGTTCATGGACCTTACAATAATTCCGATAGCACCATATTTAGACGCTTCTAAAGCCCCAAGAGCTCTTTGATCAACAGCTCTACCATAAGCTGTAAAAGTTTGAATAAATTCTGGCTCCATTGGTCTATTAAAAAAAACAATTTTTCCATCAATTTTTTCTTTCCCGAGTTCTTCTAATTCTTTTAAACTAAAAACTTCAATTACTTCTGCCTTCAACCCAACTGAAGGTGTTGCAACTGATCCGCCTAAAGCAGCTATCGGAACATTAAAAGTTATTCCAGGTTCAGTTTCAATTAGTGCAAATTCTTTTGGACCTCTAACCCATCGAGGCACCATTACAGGCTGTAACCAAACTTTATCAAAGTTTAGTTTTTCCAATTCGGATTTACCCCACTCAACAGCTCTTTCAGCTTCTAATGAGCCAGAAAGTCTTCCTCCAATTTGATTAGACAAATAATCTAGCCATGAATAAGCTTTACTTTTTGTCAATGATGTGTTGAAAATATCTTTAATTACAATATCATCTTGTGTATATGAAAATTGAGCAAAAAGGATAAATATTATTAATAATTTTCTCATTATTTTTTTCCTGAATACTTTACTACTTCTTTTTCGGAAATCTGATCAGATTCAGAAAGTATAAATAGTCTTTCAACAATATTTCTGAGTTCTCTTACATTTCCTTTCCAATCAAATGTTGTCATCTTTTTAATTCCAGTTTCATCGATAAAAAGATGTCTACCATCGTACTGATCTGTTAGTTGTTGAATAAAATAATCAATAAGTAAAGGAATATCCGGTTTTCTATCATTCAATGGTGGAACATTCAACTCAATCACAGATATTCTGTGATATAAATCTTCTCTGAACTTATTAGATTTTATTAGTTCTGTGATATTTTTATTTGTTGCAGCAATAACTCTCGTATCTACATATATATCTTTATCACTTCCAACTTTCTGTATTTTATTTTCTTGGATTGCTCTTAAAACTTTTGACTGTGCAGATAAGCTCATATCACCAATCTCATCAAGAAAGATAGTTCCTTCGTTTGCAGCTTCAAACTTACCTATTCTGTCTTTGTGAGCAGATGTAAAAGATCCTTTGATGTGCCCAAACAGTTCACTTTCAATTAATTCAGATGGGATAGCTGCACAATTAACTTCAATAAATGGACCATCTGATCTTAAACTATTAGAGTGTATCTGTCTAGCAACTAACTCTTTACCTGATCCATTAGGACCTAATATCAATACTTTAGCATTAGTTGGAGCTAT
>SGZB01000034.1 GCA_004321735.1 Flavobacteriales bacterium
TTGATCTTTTAAATATTTTCTTACCTCAAAATTTAAGTTATTTCTAAAAATAAGGTTGTCTCTTAGAACATTTCTTCTCAAATCTAAATATCTATATTTCATTCTTAGATCATCCCCACCATCCGTCTCATCTTCAATTGTAAATGGAGGGGTTTCAGCCTTATTCAAGATTGAAATAGAATCAACTAAAACTTCTATATCACCAGTTGGGATTTTATCATTTTTAGATTCTCTTTCAGCTACTTTTCCTGAAACAGAGATTACGTATTCTCTGCCTAAAGATTTTACAGTTTGAATAACATCTTTTGATGTTTTTTCAGAATCTATAAATAACTGAGTGATACCGTATCTGTCTCTTAAATCAATCCAAATTAAAAATCCTTTGTCCCTTACTCTTTGAACCCATCCGGATAACTTAACTTCTTTGTTGATATCGGAATTCCTTAACTCTCCACAATTATAACTTCGATACATATCTACAAATATCTAATAAATTATATTATAATCTGAATTTGAATATTACAATCGGTTAATTCAATTTGAATTCTTTAATTTTTAGAGCAGCTCTTTTACTAAGATAGAATGTGACAGGTACAATAACTAGAGTTAAAAATGTGGCAAAGGTTAATCCAAAAATTACAGTCCAAGCCAATGGTCCCCAAAAAATTACATTATCACCTCCAACATAAATATTTGGATTACCGCTACTAAATAAACTCATCAAGTCGATATTTAATCCAATAGCAAGAGGAATCAATCCAAGTATTGTTGTGATTGCAGTTAATATTACGGGTCTTAATCTTGCTTTTCCTCCACTAACTATAGCTTCAAATATTTGATCTTTAGACAGCATGTTGTCTTTTTCAACATTGAGTTCTTCCTTTTTTCTGTCTAATAAAAGCTGAGTATAATCTATTAATACAACACTGTTATTTACAACAATACCAGCTAAAGAAATAATACCAAGCATCGTCATAATAATAACAAAAGTCATATTAAAAATAATCAAGCCAAGAAACACACCAATAAAACTTAAAAATATAGATAGTATAATTATTAAAGGTTTCACAATAGAGTTAAACTGGAATACAAGTAACAGAAGAATTAACATTAAAGCCATCAATAAAGCCGTGTTTAAAAACTCTTGATTTTTATCTTGTTCTTCAATTTCTCCAGTGAATTTAAAATTGACATCTTCTGAAATATCAAATCCATCTAATTGAAATTTGATTTGATCAACAATTTCCTTTGCATTATATCCAGCAAGGATTGAAGAATATAGGGTTACAACTCTTGAAAGATTTCTATGTTTAATTGCACTATATGTTTCGACATTTTTAGTTTTAATTAAAGATGCTACCGGAATTTCTTTGACCTGACCATCTGACATGTCCCTAAAAATTATGTTCTGATTAAATAATAGGGATTTATCATATCTATCTTCATTGTTAAATCTTACATTAATATCATAATCTTCTCCATCTTTTTTAAATATTCCTGCCTTTTCTCCAAATAAGGATCTTCTTAGTACTAATCCAATTTGACTAGGATTAATTCCAAGCTCACCTGCTTTTTGTCTATCAACTTCAATCTCAAGTGAAGGTTTGCTTTTATTAACATCAATCTTTAATTCTTCAATTCCTGAAATTTTTTGATTATTAATAAATATTCTCATTTGTTCTGCAGTCTCAATAAGCTCCAGATAATCTCTCCCTGAAATTTCAATATTTACAGGATATCCAGCAGGAGGTCCATTTTCATCTTTTTCTACAGAAATTGATAATCCTGGGTACTTGCCACTTAATTTTGCCTGTACTTCACCTCTCATATCTTCACTAGAAAATCCATTTCTATATTTGAATTCTCTCATTGTAACTGTAATCTTCGATTTATGAGGCATATCAGCTTGAGATCCAAAATCATTTTGTTGATTTCCAGCACCATCTCCAACTTGACTAAGCATGGATTCTACCATGAAATTTTTAGAATTTTCAAAATATTTTGAAGCATTTATAACTTCAATAACTTCTTGCTCAATATCTTTTGTTATTGAATTTGTTTTTTCAATATCTGTTCCTTGTGGATATTCTGCATATACTATAATTTGATTAGGTTGATTATCGGGAAAGAACTCAATTTTTGGTCCTGCAATGCCAACAAGTACCATTGTCAAAAATAAAAGAATAATAGTACCAAATAGAAATGCAAAAGCTCTCCAACCTTTTAGAGCAAACCTTAAAAAACTTTCATATTTATTTTCAAGAGTTCCTAAAAAGATAGTTCTAAACCTTAAAGCCATTGACTTTAGGTAATATGAATAAAGCCAGAAGAATATATTTATTGTTATAAATAGCGTACCAAATCCAGTTGCTGAACCACCTATTAATATCATAAGTAATCCAATTCCCGAAAGAAAATAAGTTAGTTTAATAAGATCTTTTTTAGAAAGATTTTTCTCATCAATACTCATAAATTTTGAAACAAGCATTGAATTAAAAAATATTGCAACAAAAAGTGAAGAACCTAATACTATTGACAATGTTATTGGAAGATAAATCATAAACTGTCCAATTGTTCCTGGCCATAATCCAAGAGGGACAAACGCTAAAACTGTTGTGGCAGTTGAAACAATAATCGGATAAGCTATTTCACTTATCCCTAATTTTGCAGCATCTACTTTTGACATTCCTTCTTTCTCCATCAATCTATAAACATTCTCAACTACAACGATTCCATTATCTACTAACATACCAAGACCCATTACTAAAGCAAATAGAATCATTGTATTTAGACTGTATCCAAGTGCAGAAATAATCATTAACGACATGAACATTGACATTGGAATTGCAAAACCTACAAATAGTGCATTTCTAAATCCTAAGAAGAACATTAAGACAGTTGTTACAAGAAAAATCCCAAATAAAATATTGTTAACTAAATCATCTACTTGACTGACAATTCTGTTAGACATATCGTTGGTTATTGAAACATTTAAATCAATTGGATAATCATTTTCAATAGTCTGTGAAACAATTCCTCTAATTGTTTCTGCTGCATTAATTAAGTTTTTACCTGATCTTTTTTTAACAGCTAAACTGACAAGATTATTCCCAAACTCTCTAGCATAGCTTTTCTTTTCACTTTCTTTAAAATTTATTTCAGCGATATCACCCAAATAAATAGGACCAAAATCCTTTTTTACTACAAAGTTTTTAAGTTCCTCAGGTGATTGAATTTCACCAATCACTCGTAAAGTTCTTCTTTGCCCATCGGAAATAATATTTCCCGCAGCTATTGTTCTATTTCCATAAGCTATTGAGCTTATCACATCATCAAAACTTACTTGAGCAATCGTCATTTTTTGAATATCAACAGCAACTTCCACTTCCTCATCTTGAGCTCCAAGTATGTCTACTTCTTTTATTTCATCTAATTTTTCAATTCTTTTTTCTAAAATTTCAGCATAATTCATCAATGATTCAGTAGGATAATCACCAACTAAATTTATGTTCAAGATTGGCATTTCCTCAGCTATACTCATGCTTAATATATCTGGATCTACCTTTACATTGTTAAACGTTGGCCAGTCTTCACCAGAAATAACGGAATCAATAAGATCTCTAACTTTTTGCTTTGCTAATTCAATTTCAATTTCTTCATCAAATTCTAATCTAATAATTGAGTAATTCTCCAGTGAGGTCGAAGTGACATCAACTAAATTACTCACACCTTTTACTGCTTCTTCTAATGGACTAGTTATGAATCTTTCGATGTCCTCAGCAGTGTTACCAGGATTAATTGTACTAATAAATACTTCACTGGTTACGATTTCTGGAAAGTCTTCTCTGGGTAGCTCATTATATGCATTTATACCAAGCGCAAGAAAAATAAACATTAGAAAATAGATAATGTTTGATTTTCCAATAGCCCAAACTGAAGGCTTAAACTCTTTATCAACTTTATTCATAAGTTAGTTGTAGATTTTTACTTTTTGACCTTCTTTAACTATTCTTCCGCCTTCATTTATAACAACTTGATTAAGTTGTAAACCTTCTGTTACTTCAATAAAACCATTTTGTGTGTAGCCTGTTTTAATAATAACTTTTACTGCAGTATTATTTTTTACAACGAATACAAACTTTCTGTTTTCTGAATCTTCAGATACTATGGATTCTGGGATAAGAATAGCCTGTTGATTTGAGTAGTCTAAAATATTAACCTCAGCATTCATATTTGGCATTATTGAACTATTGTTTTGTGGAACAGTTGCCTCAATTTTAAATGTCCTTGACTTAGGATCAATTGATGAACCAGAATATTTTACAGTTGAACTAAAAGAAGATTGATTAACTGGGATGTCTACATTAACTGATGAACCAGTTTTAATTTTTCCTATAAAACTTTCAGGCACAAGAGATTCAACATAAAGTTCATCCAAATTAACAATTCTAAATGCTCCGTTTTGATCTGGCATCATTGGTGGAGAAACTAACTGTCCTGATTCAACCATTACGTCATCAATTGTCCCTGAAAATGGAGCAGTTATTTTAGTTTTGTTTAGAGCTTCTCTGATGCTTTGCAGTCTATTTTTTTGAACTTCATAATTGGTTTTAGCTTCTAAGAATTGAATTTCTGATCCTATCTGATTTTCCCATAATTTAGATTGTCTTTCAAAAACAGTTTTAGCTAGATTAGCTTGAGATTCAACAAGTTTTAATTCATCTGAAAGACCACCATCATCAATTGTTGCTAAAGTTTGCCCTTTCTTAACTGAGTCACCTTCTCCAACTATAACGCTTATAATTCTGCCACTGAATTCAGGATAAATAATCATATTCTGATCTGTTTTAATTATACCTTGAAATGATGAAAAATGATTGATCGATTCATTTTTTGTGGTAAGAGTGTTTACTAATACAAAACTTTGAGCTGTGTCCAAGATATTAACAGCTTTAGTTACTTCATCAAGTTCGGTATTAATTTCTCCCTTTTGAATAATTAGACTTGATCTTCTGTCTTGAAGCTCAGTCAAGTTACCCTCATCAAGAAGTTGTTGAATAGTTTTTTTATTTTCATTTCCACAGGATATGATCAATAAAGTAATTAACGTAAATAGAATTTTTTTAATCATTTGTTTAAAAGAATTTCAAGGTTGATTTTATTTTCAATAAGTTTTAGTGTCGCTTCTAAATATTCATTTTGAATTGAGTAAAGTTGATTTTGAGCTTGTCTTAATTCAAAACTTGATGCTATACCTTCTTTAAATTTTATTTCATTTTTCTTTTCAATGCTTTCAGCCAGAATTACATTCTCCTTTACTGAATTAAAATTATTTATAGCATAATTATAATCTGATCTAGTTTTTTCAACTTCAATGTTTAAGTTCTTCTTAGTTTCATCAAGAATATTTTCAGATTTTTCGATTTCAATCTTCGCCCTTTGAGTTGAAGCTCTTCTTTGAAATGAACTAAAAACAGGAAATGACATATTGAGTCCAAGTTGTGATGAGCCGTACCAGTTTTGTTTAGGATCAGTAATTTTAAAGGACTCATTGTATCCATTATATGCGCCAGACAAGAAAGCACTTATCCTTGGTAAAGCCTTTACTTTTTCAAGTCTAAGTAATGTTTCACTTCCTTTCTTTGCATTAAGGGCAATTTTGTAATCAATATTTTCCTCAACATTAAAATCTGTGTTCACCAGCTCTGGATCAATACTTTTTACAATGATTGATTCAATGTCATCATTTAAAATCATATTGTCATCAAGTTCTATTCCAAGAAGCAACTTTAAAATTCTTTCTGAAAGGATTTCAAATTTAATTGCATAATCTAATGAGTTCTTAATTGAGGATGATGTTATTTTAAGCTGATCTACACTTTCAGATTCAATTAATCCATTTTCATAAATTGCTTTAGTTTCATCTAGAGTTTTAATTATGTTATTGTAATTATTTTTTAAAATTTTTACTCTATCTTGACTTACAAGAACATTTCCATAAGCATTGGCAACTTGCCTTCTAACTTCAATATCAGTTTTAATTTTTGTTTGATCAGCGATATCCAAAAATAATTTGATTGATTGTAAGCCTACAATGTAAGATCCGTCAAAAAGTAACTGATTTAAAATAAGCTCACCTGATACACTTTGTTTAGTTCCAAAACTTACTTCAGCAAATTCTCCTTTTTCCCCACCAAAAAACTCTGCAGGAATTAATGAAATAGGATCTTTAAGTCTATTGTTGAAATCAAAGTAAGAATTAATTTGAGGCAATCCTCTAGAAATGGTTTCCCATTTTTCTTTTTGTGCAATTGCAAGATCTTTTTTTGCATTTACTGAAGCTCTATTGTTTAATAATGCAAAGCTAACCGCTTCGTCCAATGAGAAATTATAATCTTTTTGAGCACTTGTATTGAAGCTAAGCAGAAGAATTAATATTGTAATTGTGTTTTTATTTATCATTAATTAAAATTTCATCTAGTTTTTTTAGTCCCTTTTCTGTTACAACAGATCTTAAGAAGTATTCTCTGTAATCGAACATTGTTTTATCAAGAGAATAATTTTTAGGTGGATAGATTTCTGGATCCATTAATCCTAAAATGCTGTTATAATATATTCTCGAAACAAAATCCACATCTATATTTTTTCGAATCAAACCAAACTCTATCCCATTAGATAATGTTTCACCTAAAGATTTAATCATAAATGCAAGCCCCTTCTTTTTAAGCTTGTCAAATATCTCAGGATAGAATCTTTCGAGTTGATAAATTGAATTTCCTCTTTGATCCTTCAAGTGATTCATCACTTGTTTTTTTATTTCAAATATTTCATCAATTGGATTTTTGGAGGTTTCTTTTACTTTAGTAACACCCTCAGTAATTTGACTATGGAAGTTATTAGCAACAACCTCAACTAATTTATTTTTATTTGGAAAAAAATTATAGATTGTTTTTTTAGAAATTGAAAGGTCTGTAGCTATATCATCCATAGTAACTGTTTTAAAGCCATATGTCAAAAAAAGCTTTTGAGCAACCTGTAAAATTTTTTCTTCCATTACGATTTAAGGAGAGCAAATATAATTAAGGAAACTAAGAAAACCAATAAAGTTTCTAAAGTTTCTTTATTTTTTAAACATAATTTAATATTTATATAATGTACTTTTATAATAATGATTTTTAATCAATATTATGATCTTGTCAATAAATCTATAAGCTCATTTGTTGGCAGTTTGGGAGAATCAAGTATTTATGATCCAATAAAGTACTTTCTTGATCTTCCTTCAAAAAGAATCAGGCCTATTGCAACTTTAATTTCCAATAAGTTATTTAATGATAATGATGATTTTGCTATTCATGCTGCTTTAGCAAATGAAGTCTTTCATAATTTCACACTTATTCATGATGACATAATGGATTCTTCAGCAATTCGTCGAGGCAAGGACACTGTTCATATAAAATGGGATTTAAATCAAGCAATCTTATCTGGTGATTCATTGTTGATATTATCTTACACATTACTAGAAAAATACGATTCTGAAATACAAAAAGAACTTTTAAAGTTATTTAATGAAACTGCACTTTTAATTTGTGAGGGTCAACAATTGGATCTTGATTTTGAACAGAAAAATGATATTGATTATGAAAATTATTTGAAAATGATAAAGTATAAAACGGCTGTTTTATTAGCTTCATCATTAAAGATGGGAGGAATTATCAATAATGTTAACTCTGCGGATTCTGAAGCACTATACGAATGTGGAATAAATATTGGATTAGCTTTTCAAATTCAAGATGACTATCTAGATCTGTTTGGAAATCAAGATAAAATTGGAAAAAGAGTTGGTGGAGATGTGATCGAGAATAAAAAAACTATACTTTATCATATGTGTAAAAGAAATTCCAATTCAGAACAGCTGGAGTTACTAAATCATTTATATAATTCAAAAGAAGTCGAAGCTAAAGTCGAAAAAGCTAAATCTCTTTTCATCGAAACAAAAGCAGATGTGAACACCAAAGATTTGGTTAAATACTATTCTGACCTTGCTATAAATTCAATAGACAAAATTAAAGTTGATTCTAATTTAAAAGAGGACTTAATAAGCTTAACAAACTTATTACTTGAAAGAAAAAATTAAATTTCCATAAATTTTATTAGTTTTGCACTGGTGAACATTTATTATGGATATTTTAGAATTTTTTAGATCAATAGATAGTCCTATTCTACAAGCATTATATGCAGGATTATTTACATGGATATTGACAGCACTGGGAGCAGGACTAGTTTTTTTGTTTAAATCATCAAATAGAAAAATTTTAGATGCAGCTCTAGGATTTACTGGAGGTGTAATGATTGCAGCTAGTTTTTGGTCACTAATAGCACCAGCTATAAATGCCGTTGAGGTTCAAAATGAACTTGGACAATCCAGCCTTCCATCATTCTTGCCACCAGCAATTGGTTTTTTATTAGGAGCATTATTTATGTTTGTTTTGGATAAATCAATTCCTCACCTTCACATTTTTGGAAAGATGAGTGAAGCTGAGGGTCCGAAATCTGATCTTAAAAAAACTTCTCTTTTAGTTCTTGCAATTGCGATTCACAACATTCCTGAAGGGTTAGCTGTAGGAGTTGCATTTGGAGCTTTAATTATTCCCGAATTTGCAAATGTTTACACTCTCGGAGCTGCAGTAGCCTTGGGAATTGGTATTGGAATTCAAAATTTTCCTGAGGGGTTTGCTGTATCTATGCCTCTTAAAAGAGCTGGATTTTCGAGAAGAAAATCATGGATGTGGGGACAACTTTCTGCAATAGTTGAACCAATATTTGCAGTAATTGGAGCAGCTTTAGTTATGCTTGTATGGCCTATATTACCATATGCTCTTTCATTTGCAGCAGGTGCAATGATTTTTATTGTTGTTGAGGAAGTTATTCCTGAAAGTCAAAGAGGGGGAAATACTGATATAGCAACAATGGGATTAGTAGGAGGCTTTATTGTAATGATGTCTCTTGATGTTGCTTTAGGTTAAACTAACACTTACAGTCATCGCTTGAGCATCCAGTCTTTTTTGAAACAAAAAATTTCTTGTATAAAAATATCAAACTAAATGTGATTGCAATTATTGTAAGAATAGTTTGAATCATATTAAATAAGAGTCTGATAAGCTAATAAAGATACTAAATATGCTAAAGCACCCATAATAATGAATTGATATGAAGGCCATTTCCAGCTGTTTGTTTCTTTTTTAACTATTGCTATGGTACTCATACATTGCAAAGCAAAAGCATAAAATAGCATCAATGATATTCCTGATGCTAAATTAAAAACAGGATTTCCATTTTCATCTTTTTCATTTAACATTCTGGATTTAATGGTTTCCTCTGCATCCCCATCGACACTGTAGATAGTAGACAATGTGCCAACAAACACCTCTCTTGCAGCAAAAGAGCTCAGTACAGCTATACCAATTTTCCAGTCGTAGCCAATAGGCTGAATTACAGGTTCAATTGCCTTACCTATATTTCCTAAAAAGGAATTTTCGAGTTTAAACGACAATATCTCTTTTTCAAAATCCTCCACATTTTGGTATTCTTCTTCGACAATAAATTTTTCAGGATTTGAAAATTTTTCACCATATCCAAATGATGCCAGTGCCCATAAAATAATTGAAATGGCTAGGATTACCTTACCAGCCTCAACAACAAAAGTTTTTGTTTTTTCAAAGATTGTAAAAACAACGTTTCTTATTAAAGGAACTTTGTAGTTTGGCATTTCAACTACAAAAAAAGATTTTGAATAAATTTTTAAGGTCTTGCTCAGTATTAAAGCAGATAGTAAAGCAGCTCCAAACCCTATTAAATACAATCCCATTAATGTTAGTCCTTGAAGATTAATTCCAAATATTCTATCATCAGGAATTACTAAAGAGATCATTATTAAGTAAACGGGCAACCTCGCAGAACAAGTAACAAAAGGAACAACTAGTATAGTAATTAATCTTTGTTTCCAATTCTCAATGTTTCTTGTTGCCATGATTGCAGGTATCGCACATGCAGCACCTGATGCCAAAGGCACAATGCTTTTTCCACTCAAGCCAAACCTTCTCATCGTTCTGTCCATCAGAAAAACGACTCTACTCATATATCCAGTTTCTTCAAAAATGGATATGAATAGGAACAAGAATGCTATTTGTGGAATAAAAATCACAATTCCTCCAATTCCAGGAATTATACCTTCACTTAAAAGATCAGTAAATAATCCACCGGGCAGAGTTTCTTTAATTAGTGAACTAATTTTACTAAAACTCTCATCTATGAAATCCATGGGAATACTTGACCAATCAAAAATCGCTTGGAAAATTCCTAGCAATATGGCAAAGAAAATTGCATATCCCCAGAATCTATGAATAAGTATCCTATCAAGTTTAGAGCCAAGATCAGTCGCTTTTTCTTTATCCACATTGTATGAAAGTTTCAATACAGAATTTATAAATTGATATCTTTTTATAGTTTCTTTTTGCTGAAGTCTTTTTAATTCACTAGATGACTTAGTCTCTATATCTTTTGTGAGTTTAAAATCATTTCTTTTAACATTACCAAAGTTGACATCTTGTGTTATAACAAGCCATAATTTGTAAATATTTTGATTTGGAAATACTTTACTTAAATTGAGAAAATAGCCTTCATCAATTTCTTTAAAACTTAGACAAGGGTCTTTAGAAATAGATCTATAATTAATAAGACACTCCTTTAAATCTTTAATTCCTTTTTTATTTCTTGAGCTGTATAAAACAACTTTTGAATTAAGTTGTTTTTCAAGGACTTCAACATCAATTGAAATTCCCTTTCTTTTCATCAAATCAGACATATTGATTACAAGAATACATGGTAATCCTAAGTCTTTGATTTGTGTGAAGAGTAAAAGATTCCTTTTAAGATTCTCAACATCTGAAACTACAGCTACAACATCCGGAAAATCTTTATCATTTTTATTTAATAAAAGTTCTATAACCACACTTTCATCTAATGAAGAAGCATTTAAACTGTAAGTACCTGGAAGATCTAGAATATGAGCTTTGAGTCCTCTTTCTAGATTGCATAATCCTTCTTTTTTTTCAACTGTAATTCCAGGGTAATTCCCAACTTTTTGGTTCAAGCCTGTGAGATCATTGAATACAGATGATTTACCAGTATTTGGGTTCCCTATTAAAGCAACGTTTATACTTTTACTCATCCTATTATTTGCAAATTGAAATATATTGAGCTGTATCTCTCCTTATGGATAGTCTGCAGCCATTGACACTTAAGTACATAGGATCATTAAAAGGAGCAAGTTGAATTAATTCAATTTCATTTCCAGGTAAACAACCCATTTCAATCAGTTTAAGTGGAAGCTTTTCAGTTTCAATGTCACTGATGATTGCTTTTTCTCCTTTATTTAAATCTAAAAGTGTCAAATCTTATTTAGAATGATTATAAAAAAGCAAATGTAATTTTTTTTAACCAGTATTATGGTTCGATATAACTTTTTTGTAAAATTACAAT
>SGZB01000035.1 GCA_004321735.1 Flavobacteriales bacterium
CATGTCTTGGATTACAAAACCGGAAATGTTGAACCAAATAAGCTGACTTTTACAGATAATGAAGATATCATTCAAAACAAAAAAACCAATATTGTTCAGTTGGCTTGCTATAATTTGATCGTAAGTTCAATACTTAACACAAACAAACCTTTTAAATCAGGGATTATATCTTTTAAGCATATTAATCAAGGGACTTTGTGGATGAAAGAGAAAATTTCTTTTAAAGAGAGAAAAGATGTTTTTAATGAGGAAGACCTTATAAATTTTGAAAATTTAGTTTATGAAATTGTTGAAGATATTCATGATGTCAATTCTACTTTCAAAAACGAATAATTAAATAAGAAATATTAAATTTGCCAAGATTTAAAAAATCAGGTCCTATAGCTCAGTTGGTTAGAGTAGATGACTCATAATCATTTGGTCCCTGGTTCGAGTCCAGGTGGGACCACCCTTAAAGCCCTTCTTAATGAGGGGCTTTTTGTTTAGTCTAACTTGCAGAAGTTCTCAAGCTTTATTAACTATAATTTACGAATTTTTTACCTGTTCTCGGCACTATTTCGGCACTAAATAAGGCACTCTGCGGGATTGTCTTTCGAACTTCTTTAAACGTCAGTTCTCTCTTTGGTTATTGATTTGCAACTGACATTCAACTCAGCTATTTAAATTATCGGCTTGAGTTTAATTTCAAATCTGTCGCCAACATTGGTTTCTATGTTTATTGAAAAAATATCTCCTTCAGAGCGCTGATAACTGAGACTTCGATGAGCACCATCACTAACTCCTTTGAAGGCTAAATATCTATCTCCTATCTCATATAATTCAAATTTATGAATTCGAGAATAAGTTGCACTTATATTTTCTGGTTCTAACGAGTTATTAAAGATTTGTAGATTTAATTCTAGACTGCCATTAATTTCCCTTATATGAATGATTTCAACAAATCTTGTGTCTGATTCTTTTGTAGAGCGAACTAAAGCAGTAATAGTACCAGAACGAGGAGGCAACCATGTTTGTTCTAAGATTCCTCCATCATGCGAACCCTCTCTTTGACCTGTTAACCAATCCAGTTGATATACTGATTTAGTAGAACTTTTCTCTCCACTAACTGTACTGTTTTCTTCAATTCTTGATGCAGAGTAGTCACAAGAAACAAGCGAAATAAATAGTAATAGTAGAATTAGTTTTTTCATTAGATTTCAAGTTCAATGATGGTGTCTATCTCATCTAATTCATTATCGTCAACATTAATAATTAAACCTGACTTTGTTTTTTGATACTTTACTTTTTTATTTGAGTGATAATATGAAATCTTTTTTATTTTTGGATTGTATCCCTCTATGAAATAGGTTTTTCTATTATCTAAAAGATGAATATAAATTGTATTATCTTTTTGAGTTGATGCAATTTCGTCAGTTGGGTCTATTGGACCTCTTATTGTCCCATAAATTGTTTCTCCATTAACTTTTATCCAATCACCAATTTCTTTTAAAGATTTAATATGTTCTTCTTGGATTTTTCCGTTGGGCATTGGACCAACATTTAAAAGTAAATTACTATCATATCCAGCAGCTTTAATCAAATATTGCACTAGCTCTTTTTTTGACTTGTGTTTTCTGTCTTTTAAATTAAAACCCCAGGATCCATTAATCGTTTCACATACCTCAAGCGGGAGGTTACCAATATCATCTGCTGATGTTGCAAATGATTTTGTGCTTCTTCCAGGTAAGTCTTTTTCAAACATTTGAAAATCTTCACCTGGATTAGGTGCCAGATGATGGTTACTACCAATCAGTGCTTGTGGTTGAAGTTTATGAATTAAAGAATAAACCTCTGCAAGTTTGAAATCTGCCATAGGCTCACCAAATCTTTTTCCATCCCATTTGAATTGATCCCACTCACCATCAAACCATATTCCACCAATTTCTCCATAATTTGTTAGTAATTCTGTCAGTTGAGCTTTCATAAAGCTTATATAATCATTCCATTCACCTTGACCTCGTCCAGAAATTCCATTTCCTGTTCTTCCTCTGGGATAATAATCATCGCGATACCAATCTAATTGTGAGTAATAGAAAAAAAGTTTCATATCGTATTTTTTACAAGCATCTGCAAGCATTTTCAATACATCTTTTCCATAAGGTGTCTTCTTGACAATATTATAGTCAGATGCTTTAGAATCAAACATTGAAAACCCATCGTGGTGTCTACTCGTTATAGTTATATATTTCATTCCTGCATCTTTAGCCATTAAAACCCATTCTTCAGCATCAAAATAGACTGGGTTAAAGAATGAGGGTAATTTCTCATATTCCTCAATTGAAATATTTTGGTTATTCATAACCCATTCTCCATCCCCTAAAACACTATAAACACCCCAATGAATAAAAAGACCAAATCTTGCATCTTTGAACCAAGCCCTGGCCTCAAGATTTTTATCACTAGGTATATAACCTTCTTGACAATAGGAATTTTGAAAAAATAAAATAATAGTTAGAGCAATTAATAGCTTTTTCACTGTAATAAGTATAACTGAAAAAAGATTAATCGATAAATTATAAATATAGTAGATTTTTAATTTATTTATTATACATTCGCTTTTCCTAAAAGAATTGGTTTGGATGATTGCTATGGTTGGCTCTCATTTGAACCTTTTCGCTTTTAGACCTATATATATTAATAACAACTAATTTCCCCTGCCCACCTTACGAACACCCATATTAGACCCTTTCCCTTTACTATTTGTGTTCTTATTAATCTTCGTGTTCTTATTTTTCTTATCAGTATGTTTATTACCAAAAAATTTACTAGTCATTTTGTATTATTTTTGATTTTCTCGATTCATTTAATATAAAAAACCCTTTTCTTGATTGGGATTTTGTTTTTTAAAACCTATTCCTCATCTGGCATAACAGACATAATTAGCCCAGTAGCATCACCAAAATCACCTCCATTAATAATCTTTCCATTTTCATCAAAGGTTAAATAATGGTACCACAAACCTTCAAAACTTTTTCCAGAGGCAGTCATGGTTCCAGACCAAGATCCATAGGTTCTAACACTTCCATTTAACAAGCCAGTATCAGGATCAACACCAGGAAGAAAATTTTGTGGCTCATAATTAATATTCTCCATAGCATCGTGCCATCCTTTATAATATTCTCTTGTTTCAGCTTTGTTCATTAAAGGCCCTCCATAAAAAGCGCTTTGATATTCAATTTCATCAGCAAAATAAGACATTGTATTGTCAAGGTCTTCATCACCAAAAGTTTCAAACCATTCTTTTGTAATCTCAAGATTCCTCTCGTAATCTGGGTTTTGTACATTAGAACATGAAATAAAAAGCCCTAATGACATTAATAAAAATAATTTTTTCATAGTAGTATATTGTTTTATATAATATACAAAACCTTTTTCTAAATTTATCATTAATATCTCTGTATGATAAAATATTTCCTTTCTGTTTTTTTATTTACTCCAGCTGTGCTTTTTTCTCAGATTAACAAGGAGACATTTTATTATGGGAAAGATTATTTTATAATTGAAGGCACAATAATCCCTGCCTCTGAAAAAGAAAGCCCTTATGATAGACTTCCAGCATCATATAAAGATATTGTTAGAAAACCAGTATGGGATTTATCTAAATCATCTGCAGGTTTAGCTATTAGGTTCGTTACGGATTCACCATATATTAAGGTTAAATGGGAGGTTTTAAATAATTCCTCAATGAACCATATGCCAGATACAGGTATTAAAGGAGTAGACCTTTATTACAAAAACAATAATGAATGGCAATATATCAACACAGGACGTCCAAAAGGGTTTAAAAATCAATACACCTTGATTGAAAATATGAGTAAAGAAATGAAGGAATTTAAAATATTTCTTCCATTATACGATGGTGTTAAAAATATTGAAATTGGAATAGACCCTTTAAGCTCGATTGAAAAAGCAAAAAAGAACAAAAAACAACCTATTGTTTTTTATGGAACTAGTATTACACAAGGAGGATGTGCTTCTCGACCTGGGATGGCGCATACAAACATAATTTCAAGAAAATTAGATTTAGACGTTGTAAATTTTGGATTTAGTGGTAATGGGAGAATGGAACAGCCAATAGCTGAATTAATTTCTAATGCTGATGCAAAACTTTACATAATTGAATGTCTGCCAAATATGATTTCACCAGAAAACATAACTAAAAGAACAATTCCTCTTGTTAATACAATAAGAAAAAACAATCCTACAGCCCCAATAGTTTTGATTGATTTATTCAAGACCCCAAAATCAATCCTTAATGATAACTCTAAGAGAAAAAGCAAGGCAATGGATGATGCATTAAAAACCGAGTTTGAAAAGATGATAGGTCTTGGATATAAAAACCTTTACTACGTTGAAACACCAAAAATTATAGATTCTGACAACGAAGGTACAGTTGATGCTATTCACTTTACAGATCTTGGTTTTCTTAGGTATGCTGATTTTTTGATTGACTCTCTTTCAAAACTTGATTTGCTTGACTGATGAATCACTATATTAACTTTTTTATTCCTAGATTTTAATGATACACTACTCTACGCATTTACATAAAACTTCTAAAATATGGGTGACCTTTGTTCACGGAGCTGGTGGAAGTTCCTCGATTTGGTTTAAGCAAATCCGTGCTTTTTCAAAATATTTCAATGTTTTATTATTGGATCTTAGAGGTCATGGAAAATCTAAAAGATACTTTTCTAATGTTTTTAAAAAGAAATACACCTTTGATTCTGTTACCCAAGATATTATTGAAGTACTAAACAAAGAAAAAATTAAAGCCTCTCATTTTGTTGGAATATCATTAGGAACAATCCTGATAAGACAATTAGGCGAGATGCATCCAAAAAGAGTAAAAAGTATGGTGATGGCCGGAGCCATTATGAAACTTAACACTAGATCACAAATTCTCATGAAATTTGGGAATGTTTTTAAATCTATGATCCCTTATCTGTGGCTATACAGGCTTTTTGCTTACATCATAATGCCTAATAAAAATCATAAAAAGTCAAGACTGATTTTCGTGGAGGAAGCAAAAAAACTATACCAAAAAGAGTTTATTCGTTGGTATAAACTCACTACAGACATTAACCCTTTATTAAAGTTTTTCCGTCAGGTTGAGCTAAATATTCCAACTCTGTATTTAATGGGAAGTGAAGATTATATGTTTTTGTCAAGTATTGAAAAGATTTCAGGCGAACATAAATCAGCAGAACTTTGTGTGGTTCAAAACTCAGGACATGTTGTTAATATTGACCAGCCAAATGAGTTTAATAACAAATCAATATCATTCATAAAAAACTTAAATTAAAATTAATGAGACTGAAAGCAATGATCCCTAGTGTATTATGTTTTATTATTCCTTTTTAGCCTTTTTGATTTGACTCATAATGGCTTTTTCATACATTTTATCACCAAACCATTTTTTTATAAAAAGCATAGGTTTTGCAAAAAGACCACCTACATATCTCCTTTTTGGATTATGACTATTAATTGCTTTTATAATAAGTTTGGTTATAGTTGAAGGTGGTGAGCCAATACCCCTAGCATACATTTCCTGGGTTGCTTTTTCTAGAGCTTTTAATTTCTTTTCATAAGGTGTCCCAATTGATCTTTCTACAGTTGAATCCATCATAACATCTTGAAATTCTGTTTTTATGACTCCAGGTTCAATTAAAATTACATCAATTCCAAAGCTTTTTAACTCTATCCTCAAGCAATCAGACCACCCCTCAAGTGCATATTTAGTAGCATGATACCATGCTCCAAATGGAGTATATACTTTTCCTCCCATTGATGACATATTAATTATTTTACCACTTTTTTGTTTTCGCATTATTGGGATGATTTTTTTAGTTAAATATGCTAACCCAAAAATATTTACATCAAATTGTCTTTTTGCTTCATCAATGCTGATCGTTTCAACAGCTCCCCACAAACCATAACCTGCATTATTAATTAAGACATCAACTCTGCTTTGTTCCTTTATAATTTGATTTACAACATCATCTATATTTCTCTCTTTGAGAATATCCATTTTGATGGCATGTCCACCTGCATGAATAATATCTTTCATCATTTCAAGCCTCCTTGCAACACCATACACTACATGACCATGTTTTATTAAACTTAGGGCTGTATCTTTCCCAATTCCAGATGAGGCACCAGTAATTAGTATAACTTTTTTCACTATTATTTAGTTTAACCAACCGATTTTTTCACCTTCTTTAACTCGTCTTTCGTACTCTTCAACTGAACCTGGATATCTAAATGCCCAGATTAAAATTAAAACGAAACAAACCACAGCTATCAACAAAGCTCTTGTTGACAACGTAAAATATATTGAAATAGAAGATATGATCATTACAAAACACATAGCGAGCCTGCCTTTCTTTGGGAAAACTCTTTTCTTTTCCCAGTTGTTTAAATATTTTCCAAAAACTTTGTGATTGTGCAACCAATTATACAATTCTGGAGATGATTTACTGAAAGCCCATGCAGCTAGTATGGCAAAAATAGTAGTTGGTATTCCGGGTGTTATTATACCAATGTAAGCTAACCCTACAAATAAAATCCCTAATGATCTCCAAAGCCATTTTTTCATAATATGTTAAAGATTCATGTTTTGCATTCTTTTCTTAGCATACGCTTGCATATCTTCAATTGTATCCGTTTCATCCATTATTTCATACCCTAGTAAAGTTTCAATAATATCTTCCATTGTAACAATACCTTTAACTTCCTTTTTCTTATCAATAATTAAAGATATATGCTCTCTCTCTTTTATAAGCTTGTCGAACACATAAGGAATCTTAGATTCCGTAGTAAAAACAATAAATTTTCTAGAGATTGATGCAAGTGTTGCATTTGTGTTTTGATTTATAATTTCTTCTAAAATTTTATCTTTTAGAACATAACCAGTAATATTTTCTTTATTGATCTCATAAATTGGAATCCTTGAAAAAGTAAATTGATCAGTGTTTTCAAAATATTCTTCAAGGGTTAAATTTTCACTAGCTGTTTCCATTACAGAAAATGGAGTCATAATATCTTTGGTTTTTACTTTCTTAAGCCTAACCATATTTTTTATAAGTTCTGACTCATTTTCTTTAATTACTCCTTCTTCTTCAGCAATATCAGCAATAGCATTAATATCCTCTCTGTCAAATGATTTTTTCTTTTTGCCTGATCCAGTGATTCGAGTAAATATTTTTAATATAAATAAGAACCCAGTATATCTAAAAACAGGGATAATTGAATTTAAAGCTATTGAAGATGGTTTCGCTAAAGACTGCCAATACTTAGCGCCTAGAGTTTTAGGAATTATTTCAGAAACCAAAAGAACTAAAACTGTCATTATGGAAGAAACAATACCAACTAACAATTCCTCAGTTAATTCAAGATTAAAAAACATGTAAGTGTTTTCAGAGTCAAGTTCAGAATAGACATATTTAGCTTGAACCCCAACAAGTATAGCCCCAACTGTGTGAGCAATCGTATTAAGAGTTAAAATAATGATTAAAGGCTCATCAATATTGTCCTTTAAATATTGGAGTTTTTCAGCAAAACTACTGTCTTCTTTAGCTTTTAATTTTATAAACGTCTTATTAATGCTTAATAGTACAGCTTCAAGAATAGAACATAAAAAAGAAATTAGGATGGTTCCAGCTGCGTAAGCTATGAGAAGTTTCAAATTGTTTTTAAAATTTTAAATCAAAGTATATACCAAATTTATAAAAATATAAATTCTTAATTAGTTGTTTTTTTGTCTTAAATCGATATAATTCAAAACAATAATGATTTAAATTCGGCAACCGATATGATAGATTATATTCCAATACTAACCACGTTTTTAAGTATATATTTTTTTATTGAAATATATAAGCATTATTCATCAAAAAAAAAGAAGTACTTGCTATGGTGGATGCTTGGTGTTGTAACCTTTGGATTGGGTACTTTGAGTGAAAGTTTACATGCATTAATTGGTTATAATGAATTTAACCTTAGGTTCTGGTATATTATTGGAGCACTTTTAGGTGGATTTCCATTAGCTCAAGGAACAGTTTATTTGCTTTTTTCTAAAAAATTTGCAAATAGAACAACTATATTTTTTGTGTCTTATATAATAATTGCTGCGATCTTTGTGATCTTAACTCCAATTTCAATTCCTGAAGATTTTGACGGCAGGTTAACCGGAAAAGTTTTTGAGTGGACATGGGTAAGATTATTCTCACCTTTAATAAATTTATATGCTTTTATTTTTTTAGTTGGAGGAGCTATTTACTCAGCATATAAATATTTTAAAATGAAAAATCTTCTCTACAGGGTTTATGGAAATTCAGCAATTGCAATTGGTGGAATTTTGCCTGGCATTGGAGGTTCTTTTACTAGAGCTGGTTATGTTGAAGTTCTATTTGTTACAGAATTAGTTGGACTAGCCTTGATATATATTGGCTACAAGATAATTAAGCATAATTCAAGCCTTCAAGTTAGCTAGTGAAATAATTTACTACCCAAATTATTATAGCTATATCAACAGCTATAGCAACAGCTAGAACTAGTTTATTGGTTTCTTTGAATTTTTCTTTGAAGAAATTCATCATAATATAAAATTAAGTATCTTGAAAATCAATTACTAAGAATGACTGAAAAAGTTATTGTTTCTATGGCTCAAATATCCCCTGTTTGGCTGGATAAAAAAGCCACTTTAAAAAAAGTTGAAAGCTCTATAAATGAAGCTTCAAAAGATAAATCAGATTTAGTTGTTTTTGGAGAAAGTTTAGTCCCTGGATATCCTTTTTGGCTAGCTCTTACAGAAGGTGCAAAATGGGATTTAAAAATCAATAAAGAACTTCACTCACATTACTTAAAGAATTCAGTTGATATTGAAAATGGAGATTTAGATGAAATATGTGTTATTGCAAAAAAGTTAAAAATTGCAGTATATCTTGGAGTTGTTGAGCGTGCTTCTGATAGAGGTGGACACAGCTTATACTGCTCACTTGTTTACATAAATAAGTCTGGAAAAATATGTTCTACTCACAGAAAACTTCAACCAACATATGATGAAAGGTTAACATGGGCACAAGGTGATGGAAATGGACTTAAAGTACATGACTTGAATGGTTTTAAAGTTGGCGGGCTAAATTGTTGGGAAAATTGGATGCCTTTGCCCAGAACTGCTCTTTATGGTCAAGGTGAAAACCTTCATATTGCAGTTTGGCCAGGGAGTGATCACAACACAAGAGACGTAACTCGATTTATTGCTAGAGAATCCAGATCTTTTGTGGTTTCCGTTTCATCTTTAATGAAAAAAAGTAATTTCCCAGCTAATACACCTTACATTGAAGAAATTTTAAGGAATTCCCCTGAAAACCTTGCAAATGGGGGTTCTGGAATTTCTGGCCCTGATGGAGAATGGATAATAGAGCCAATTGTCGACAAAGAAGGTGTTTTCTCTTGTGAATTGAATCTAAATCGTGTATTTGAAGAAAGGCAGAATTTTGACCCAGTTGGCCATTATTCAAGACCAGATGTAACTCAACTAATAGTTAATAACGACAGACAAACATCTGTAAAGTTAATTTCAAAGAAGAATTCAAAAAATGAGTAGAAATAGAGTTAAACCTATTGAACAAGTATATGATCATTATACTAATGAGGACTTTTCTGTTTGGAAATTACTTTATGAAACTCAGATTAATTCATTAGATGGAATTGTGGCAGAAGAGTTTTTGAAAGGGCTTGAAATATTAGATTTTAATTCTAAGAAAATACCTGATTTTAAGAAGGTTAATGAAAAACTAGATTTTATAAGTGGTTGGAGCATTAAAACGGTCCCAAATATTGCTCAGCCAAAAGAATTTTTTACAAGTTTAGCTAATAAAAAATTTACCTCAACTTGTTGGTTGAGATCAATGGAAGAGATTGATTATTTAGAAGAGCCTGACATGTTTCACGATGTTTTTGCGCATGTTCCCATGTTAACAGATATTGATTATACTAACTTTTTTCAGAATATTGGGCAACTTGCTCTTGAATTAATCAATGATGAAGAAAAGCTAAAGAAACTTCAAAGATTGTACTGGTTTACAATAGAATTTGGATTAATGGAAACATCCAATGGAAAAAAAATTTATGGAGCAGGAATTATTTCATCAAAAAATGAAATGAAAAATGCATTTTCAAATAAGTCAATTAAAATAGATTTTAATGTAGTTGAAATCATGAATCAAGACTTTAGGATAGATATTGTCCAAGAAAAGTATTTTGTTATTAAATCCTTTAATCAATTGGCAAGTTCATTTGAAGATATAAGGCGTGAACTATTTAAAAACTGATTAGTTATTTAAAACAATTTTAATAATTGTTTTTAACTTTAAGTAAACATTAAATCAAATTAAGATGAAAAATTACATTTTATTAATTATTGCTTTGATATTTGTCTCATGTGATCAAACTCAAAGTAATGCAGGAGTTATTCAAAATGATGACTCTAAATCTGAAGTTGTTGTAAAACTAGCTGACTCATACCTAGCTGGTAATTTTGATATGGCGAGAGAATATTTCTCAGCTGATAGTAAACATTACTTTAACGACTTAGAATTTGATGTTGATGGAATTATTGAAGGATATAATTCTCACTCATTAATATTCAATGATATCAAACATAATGACAGGAAAGTTTATACAGGATACTTTAGCGATGGCACTATCCAGACTTTCCATGACTTCAATTGGTCAGCAACATCAATCATAACCGGTAAAGAATACTACTATCCTGCACATTGTAGATGGGTATGGGAGGGGGAACAAATAGTAAAAACTAATTGCTATGTTGACCCTGCTGCAATTTTTGCTGAAGTTGCATTGTTCCAAGAAAGCCAGGAATAAAGAATTTATTTTTACTCTAAAAAGCAGGCTATTATTTGTGGCCTGTTTTTTTTATACAACCAATCTTAATTTTCTTTTTTCTAAAATTCCACAAAAAATTATAATTGAAATTGAGAATATCATAGATTTTAAAAGGCCTATTCCACCATTAGATATAAGTTCTGGCCATTTGAAACCCAATAATGTAATAATTGGATATATGAAGTAGGGTATTAAATA
>SGZB01000036.1 GCA_004321735.1 Flavobacteriales bacterium
TAATTTCTTTTTTAAAGGTGAAGAGATTTGATTTTGAATCACACAAGTCAAATAATTTTTGATTTGGTTTACTCACGTTAGAAATAGCACTGTTAATTATATTATTGTCTTTTATAACATCTTTGACAAAATCCACATCTATTGACCTTAATTTAAATTCTGTAAGTATAGATTTACCATCAGAGACAGCAATTTTAGCTAATGTATTTCCAATATCTATAAGTAGATTCATAATCAAAGCAAAAGTAAATAAGTTTGAGTATTTTTCATTTATTATTGAAAAGGATTATATTTGCCACTGCAAAAAAATGCATGGTACCTTAGCTCAGTTGGTAGAGCAAAGGACTGAAAATCCTTGTGTCCGCAGTTCGATTCTGCGAGGTACCACAAAAAGCTCCATTAATGGGGCTTTTTTATTATATTTAAACAAAACTAATCGATATGAAAAATATATTAACACTCTTATTCTTGATATTATTTTGTTCCTCATGTGAATTAAATACAACTGAAAATCACAAAAATGAAAATGATAGTATGGTTTCATTTGAAAATGGTGATATAATGACAAGTGCAACAGAAGACCCTTTGGGAACAAAATTTTCATACCCTACAGGTGAAGCAGCAATTACTAGTCAAATAAAGCGTTGGGCTCCAGGTTTTCAATCACCATGGCATTATCATCCATACACTGGAATAGCTTATGTAGTACAAGGTGAATTAACTGTTAACTATGACTCTGAGACTTCAATCGATGATGTAGGAGGAGAAAAATCAATTGTTACATCTCAAACATATAAGGCTGGTGATAAAGCATTTTTAGGAGTTGCAAATATGTGGCACCTTTCTGAGAACAAAGGGTCCGAAGATCTTATCTTCATAGTCTCATGGCTTGGAGAGAAAGATAAAGCACTTGCTGTTCTTGAAGAAAAATAATAATATTCTAAAATAAAAAAGCCGCTCACAAGCGGCTTTTTTTATGTTAATAGGTTGCCTCATCGTCCCATTCAGCAATGGTCATTCTTGTAGATTGATCAATGCATTTTTCTAACCAATCTTCATCATATTTCAGCCCATACTGATCTAAAACATCTTGTGGAACACCATCCCAAACATTAGGCATATTACCTTTGTAACCTAATTCTTTAATTCCAACCTCAGATGTAAAATAGCCTGTCATGGTTAAATTTCTAACAAGATTAAACCATTGAACAGGTTCAGGTAAATCACTCATGTTTGAGTTAGGATCATAAAAGCCAATTTCATCAAATATTTGCTTGACAGAGTTATCATCCAATTCAATAAAACTTTTAGAAAACTTAGAATTACTTTCCTCGTTAATCCAATCTAATCCTTTTCTCAAAGGATCTTGATATGATGGAATATCTTTAGCCATAAATTCTATTAACTGTACGACTTCAGCATCTCTTATTGAACCAAATTCATTTGGAGGTAATATAACATTACAAATTTTATCTAAATCACTTAGTTCTTTATTCGTAAAGAATTTTTGAGCAAATAATTTATCATCGTAAGCTATCTCATCTGGTGTCCTACCATATTCATAACGAGTTAAAGATCTTTTAATTTTTTCGGATGAAATACCATAACATCCCTCTAGAAGTAAGCCTGCACCTATCGATGCAAATGTTATTGTCTTTATTGAATCCCTTCTATTCATAATATTAAAAGTTTTGTTTTTTAAATTCTTTAACAATATGTTCAGACGACCTCATTGCAAGGGCCATAATAGTCCAAGTAGGATTCTTATCAGCTTGCGATACAAATGGACCTGCATCAACTACATAGACATTAGATACATCATGCAATCTTTCAAATTCGTTGACAACAGAATCTTTAGGGTCTGAACCCATTCTTGTTGTACCAACCTCATGAATAATTTGTCCTGGTTTTGTCAAACCATAATTACTTTCTTTTCCAGGTTTGTTCCATAGCGAAATCGCTCCCATGTTGTGTATAATTTCTTCAAATGTATCTTGCATGTGTTTTGCTTGTTTAATTTCATTATCAGTCCATTGATAATGAAATCTTAAAACAGGAACTCCATATTTATCGACTTTGTTTGGATCAATCTCACAGTAATTTGATTTCATTGCGACTGATTCTCCTCTTCCAGAAAGACCAATTGTTGAACCATAATATTTCTTCATATCACTTCTCAATACGTCTCCATACCCACCAGCTTTGTTGATGCCAAAAAACTTATTGAAACTATTCACGTTAAAACCTGTTCCGTAACTAGGTGCACCTAGTCCACCCCAAACTTCAATATGATATCCTCTTGGAAAATCAAGTTTTTTATTGTCAAGCCACCACGGAGAATACACATGCATTCCACCAACTCCATCTTCATTGTAAGTTTTTCTATTAATAAGCTCTGGAATGAAGGCCATCATATCTCCACCAGTAGAGTCATGTAAATACTTTCCAACTAGATCAGAACTGTTTCCTAAACCATTAGGGTGTTGTTTAGATTTAGAATTAAGTAATATTCTTGCTGAACTACACGCAGAAGCTGCTAGTATTACAACTTTACCTTTTAATTTATACTCCTTATTTTCATCTTTATCTATAAATGAAACACCAGTTGCTTTACCTTCTTCATTTGTCGTAACGGTTCTAACCATAGAGTTAACAAAAAGATCAACTTGACCAGTTGATTTTTGTGCTGGAAAAATTAAACATGATCCTGACGAAAAATCTGCATAAACATTACAACTTCTAGCACAACCATTACAATAATAACACACTCCTCTGTCAGTATTCAACCTTTTGGTTAGTACTGAGAGTCTTGAAGGCATGACTTTTACATTACTTTTTCTAGCAGCATTTATATAAAAAAGTTCATGAAGTCTTGGTTTTGGTGCAGGTAGGAAAAATCCGTCTGGTTCGTTATACATATTTTCTTTTGAACCAAAAACACCAATTAATTTATCAACTTTATCATAGTAAGGCTTAATATCATCATAACTTATTGGCCAATCATCACCAAGGCCATCTATTGATTTCTTTTTAAAATCATCTGGCCCAAATCTTAATGAAATTCTTCCCCAGTGATTTGTTCTCCCTCCAAGCATTCTTGATCTAAACCATCTAAAATCAGTATCATCTCCTTGAGTGTATGGTTCACCATCAATTTCCCATCCACCATAAGCCTGATCATAATCTCCAAAAAACCTAGTAGTACCTGCTCCTCTTCTTGGTGATTGCCAAGCCCATTTTAATTGAGTCATAGTAGTCGGGTCAGCTGGATCAAAATATGGACCTGCTTCTACTACAGCAACTGAGTGACCAGCTTCTGATAAAACTTTTGTCGCCATACCTCCCCCAGCCCCAGAGCCAACAATAATAACATCGTACTCTTTAGCTGTATTCTTTATTTGCATATTTATAGTTCTTTTATTTTCATATTTCTAAAGGATATAATACCTGGATGATCCTGAATTGATATCTTTCCTGTTTTAAATTTGCCAAATTCACAATGTTTCCATTCATTTACACAATCAACAAACTTAGTTCCTTCAAGCATTTTTTCCCAAGCATTTCCTCTTAGTGGAAACGTTACAATATCTGCGCCATTGTGTACTACATTTCCATAATTTTTTTCTTGGTCAATTGTAATAAGAAAACTGTTCCATTCATTGGCAGGATTAGTGACAATTTTCTTGGGAGCAGCTAGTCCATATAATCCACCAGCAATTGTTGTTTTATCTTGTGTTTCATCATTTAAACCTGAATCTAAAATTTGGATTTCAGGTCCAGTAATGTAAGGAAATTCATATTTAGAGTCTTCTTTTACTCCCCAGAAAAAACCACTATTTGATCTTGAAGACACTTTCCATTCAAAATAAATTACAAAGCTTGTATATTCATCATCACTTATTAAACTTTTATCTCCTTCTCCAGTAGCATTTTTCGAATTAAAAGTGAATACTCCATTATCAACTGTCCAACCTGTTTTACTTCCATCATCTTGATAATAATGCCATCCTTCTAAAGAATTTTTCTTGAACAATGAAACCCATTCAGAAGATTCAACGATGTTTGAATCATAAATTTCAGACAATTTCAATTCTTTATCACTAAAAATGTTTGATGCTGTAAATACTAATGAAAGGAGTGTAATAATTTTATAGTTCATAAATTTTTATTTAAAAATCCCAACCTGATCTTCTTGTTCTACCAACAAACTGATTAGCCTGATCAAAATTTGTTATTTTCATATTGTCACCATCCCAAAACAGTTTTTTCCTACCTGTAAACTTACCATACTCTGATGTAGCATATCTGTTAGGGCTGTGGTCCGGTTTTCCATCCATTAGCATGTAAGACCTAATTGCAAGGTTACCCATTAATACAGTTTCAGTAAAAGGACCTGCATATTCGAAGGGAGCTGTTATTTTCTTGTATTCGTCACTGCCATATCCTGCTTTAATACCATTGATCCATTCAGCGTGATGAATTTGATCTAAACTATACCAAGTTTCGTCTGTTTTGAACTCAATAGTTTCCTCACCTTTTCTGTAAAGTTTTGGGTTTAAACCATATACACCACAAGAAATTACTCCTTTATCTCCAATCATCAATATTCCGTTTGTGCTATTTGGCTCACCTAGAAAATCTTCAGCTGGTATTTCTTCAGGATGACTAGGTTTTAAGCCGCCATCCATCCAAACTAATTGGATTTTAGAATCGTTTTTTGTGGTTTTATCGAAATGAAGTGTTACAATCGATGATGGTGGACAACCTTTAGGAATATAATTCTGCTGCCACGCTTGTTGATATACTGAACCAACACTACATTCTACGTCTGTTGGATAATGCAATCCGAGTGTTTTGCAAGGAACATCAAGAATATGACATCCCATATCTCCTAGCGATCCTGTCCCATAATCCCACCATCCTCTCCAACTAAATGGATGTAATTGAGAAGTATATTTTGTATTTGAAGCAGGTCCTAGCCATAAATCCCAATTTAAGCTTTCAGGCTTAACTTCTTCAGTGTTATTCATTTCAAAACCTTGAGGCCAAATTGGTCTATCAGTCCATGCATATATTTTTTTAATATTTCCTATCAATTTCTTGTCAACCCACTCTTGGATTTTAACTACTCCTGTACTTGATCCTCCCTGATTACCCATTTGAGTAACAACTTTATTTTTTGCAGCTATTTGAGTTAATTTTCTAGCTTCTTCAATATTATGTGTTAATGGTTTTTGAACATAAACATGTAATCCTCTGTTCATAGCATTACTTGCAATAAATCCATGAGTATGATCAGGTGTACTAATTGTAACAGCATCTAAATCTTTTTCATTATCTAACATATCTCTAAAATCAACATAGAAATTTGCATTTGGGAATTTTTTTCTAGATTCAGTAACACCATGATTTCCATCAGGATGTATATCACACAATGCAATTACTCTTTCACCAGATGCCCATTCAGCTCTAATATCGCCACCTTTTCCTCCTGAGCCAATCGCAGCGATGTTCAATTGATCACTTGGTGATATAAATCCCGGTCCACCCAATACATTTCTTGGTACTATAAATAAACCGGTGCTCATTAAAGCCGAGTTTTTCAAAAATTTTCTTCTTTTCTTCATTTTATGTTTTTTGGATTTCGTAAGTGTTTTAATAAATTTAAACATATTTATCATATTTTAAAATGAAATATTTCACATTTAACATTATTTTTCTACTTCTGTTAACAACTCCTCAATTCTCTCAAAATTTAGAAGACAAAAATGTGCTGGTAGTTTGGGGAGGATGGGATGGTCATAAGCCTGAAAAATTTGCGAATATAATTGAGGATTGGTTGAAAACTCAAAATGCAAATTATCAAATTAGTGAAGGAGTGGAAGTTTATGATGATTTAGATAGTTTATTAAAATTTGATTTAATAATACAATCGGTAACAATGGATGATCTTCATTGGAAACAAGAAGAAAACTTAACAAAAGCAGTTAAAAGTGGAGTTGGAATTGCAGGAGCCCATGGCGGCCTAGGAGATTCTTTTAGAAACAATACTAGCTATCAATTCATGATTGGAGGCCAATGGGTTTCTCATCCTGGTAACAAAGTAAAATTTGAGGTTGAAATTCTTAAAGATGAACTAACAAAAGGAGTTAATAATTTTGAAGTAGAAACCGAACAATACTATATGCATGTTGATCCAAGTATTGATATAATAGCTCAATCAAAATTCACTAGTGATCCATACCCATGGATAGAAAATGTAGTAATGCCTGTTGCTTGGAAGAAGAAATATGGCAATGGTAAAGTATTTTACATTTCGCTGGGACATGATCCAAATGAATTTTTAAAGTATAATGAAGCTTGGACTTTATTAACGAGGGGTTTTATTTGGGCTGTGAGATAAAGACTTAAAATTAAAAACCTCAATATCTTTTAACACACGATAATTCCCCCTTGGAATTTCAAATTTATCAAGATTGGAAATCAGAACTCTATCTATATTAAGTGAATCAAATTTTTTAAGTATCTCAGTAATACTATTTTGAAAATATAGTGTTGTTTCTATTCCGAGCTCACTTGATTTAAAAGCAAAATTTAAATTTTTATCTACAGAAAGTATATCCTCTGTAATTTTTTTAATTTCATCATTTTTTAGATCATTTTTGAATTGAATATCAAGTAAAACTTTAATTTTTTTAGATCTTATGTCAATATCAAAGGTTTCATCAAGGTAAAACAATACCAAACCACTATAATTAGTATCTAAACTAATAATACTGTAAGGAAGTCCTTTAAAAATTTTAGAAAAAGCCTTGGCTAAGTGTACTGGGATATTATTTAAATCAATCTTTTTTGGCTTGTTATAAAGAATATATCTATTCAAAATTGATTGATTTAATGTTATAATCAGCTAATTCTTTGTTTGTCTTTTTTAAATCAATTGAATATCCTATGATGTAACCACCTCCTCCAGAACCGCAAAGTTTCAAGGCTACATCTTTAGAATCTAAACAATAAAGCCAAAGATCTTTAAATGATTTTGGGATCATTTGATTAAATAAATTTAATGTATATGATGATAAAGATTTCATTTCACTAAAAAGATTTGTTGGGTCATTTTTTAAAAAAAATTCAATACAATTATTAGTGCTTTTTATAAAATTGTTTTCAAAAGATTTCTTGTATGAAGCATCCTTCAGTTTGTTTAAGAAAAAATCTACTAAGGGTTGAGTTTTTGAACTAATATGAGTATCAATTAAGAAAAATCCTTTATTGTCATGGCTGCTATTAAATAATTTTTTATCTATTTTTTTTAATTTCTTATTTGCATTGACAAAAATTGGTGAATTTAAATAACTAGTTAATGGATCTAATCCAGATGACTTTCCATGAAAAAATGACTCAATTGAAGATAACTCTTTTAAAGTCTCAGATAAATCAACTTTATTTTTATTCAAACTATATGAATCATATAAAGCTGCGACTAATGCTCCGCTACTGCCCAATCCATAGTTTACAGGGATATTACTTTTAAAAATCATACCCTTATTTAAATCTTTTTCAAATGAAGATGTATCAAGAATTTTATCCAACTTTTTTTCAATCAAAAATTCGTAAAGTTTATGTAAGTTTTTATTAGAACTTGAATCATTATAACTGAACATAATTTGACCTAAATATTCATCATATGGAATAGCTAAAGCATTTGAGTTACTTATTATTCCATATTCTCCAAAAAGCAATATTTTAGAAAAGTATTTTTTCATTTTTCAATGAATTTTTGATGGCCCCATACCAACGCTGTCATCAATATATTTATTTGATTTACAAAATTTAAGAAGTTCATTTTCAATAAAATCAATTACTTCAATTCTAGAATATTCAGGATATAGCAAATGAACATTTGCTCCAGCATCAAGTGTAAAACACATATCTACATGATTATTGTTTCTAAATTCTCTTATTCGATTAATAATTTCAATTGTATTAGGCTTAAATAGTATAAAGCTTGGATTTGATGTCATCATCAGTGCATGTAATGTCAAGGCCTCATCTTCAACTATTTTAATAAATAAGCCTAAATCTTTTTCATTGATCGATTTAATTAAGTTTTTAAAATTAATATTAGATTGAAGTATTCTTAAGGATTTAAATCTATGATTACGCATAAGTTCATGACCTGCAGAGCTTGAAACTTTCTTTTCACCTTCATCAACCAATAAAATAGAATCATAAAATTTAGGAAAATCTATTGGCATATTATCTAATACAACAGCATTTTCATCAGAACTATTTTGAATTTCACTAGTCTTTCCCCAAATAGAAATTGGACCAAATAAACTTCTAGATGCGCTGCCAGATCCAAGCCTTGAAATATGAGAGGCTCTTAAAAAAAAATCTTTATCGTACGATGAATCCTTTACCTCATTATCTAGAAGACATAATGTAAGTGCGCTAAATGCAGAAGCAGAAGATGCGATGCCGCTACTGTGAGGAAATGTATTTGAAGATTCTATCTTAAGTTTTAAAAAATTTAAACTTGGGAAAAATGATTTAGATCTTTCAAAAAATGTATTTAATTTGGGTCTAAAATCATCTTTTTTGACTCCATCGAAAAAAAATTCATATTCAAAATCTGTTGATTCTTCAAATGTAATTTTTGTCTTTGTTAAAGATTCCTTTAGAGTAAAACTAATTGATGGATTGATTGGAATCTGATTATCAATTTTTCCCCAATATTTTACCAATGCTATGTTTGAAGGGGATGTCCATGAAGTTGATTTGCGATTCAAGGTATTTTAATTGATAGAGTTAATTGTTGATTTTTTTGGTTGCTTAACAGATCCATCAAATCCTTTTATTCCAGAAACTGTAGTATACTTTAATATATTTTTTTTATCAGGATTAATATAATTATAAGCACTATGACACATCACTGCAGCTTCATGAAAACCTGAAAGAATAAGTTTCAATTTTCCGGGGTAATGATTTATATCTCCAATTGCATAAATTCCTTTAATATTGGTACTGTAATCTAAAGCGTTATTAACAGAAATTGCATTTTTTTCAATATTTAATCCCCAGTTTTTGAAAATATTCATTTTAGGTATCAATCCATATAAAGGGATTATGAAATCAGTTTCAATTGTCACAATTTCTTCATTAACTTTTAGATCAATGCTTTCAACTTTATCTCTGCCATTTATTGCAACTAACTGAGCAGGTGTTATTACATCCACAATATTTTTATCCTTTAATTTTTGTATTTGTTTTACAGACTCAACAGCTCCTCTAAATTCGTTTCTTCTGTGAATTAAAGATACTTTTTTAGCAATTTTTGAAAGTTCTAAAGTCCAATCTAATGCTGAATCTCCACCGCCAGAAATTATAACATTTTTATCTTGAAAATCATCTTTATTGATGATTTTGTATACAAGACCATTTTCTTCATACTTATCAATATTTTCTAGATTTGGCTTTCTTGGTTCAAAATTTCCTAAACCACCTGCAATTGCTACAACTTTACCTTTAATTTTAGTATTCTTATCTGTTGTAATTATAAATTCACCATCACTTTTTTTTAATTCAACCGCAGATTCACCCATAGTGTATCCTGGATCAAATGGTTTTATTTGATCTAATAATTTGTGAATGAGATCCCCTGCCATTATCTCAGGGTATGCAGGAATATCATATATTGGTTTATTAGGATAAATTTCTGAGCATTGTCCACCTGGCTTCACAAGGGAATCAATAATATGACATTTAAGGCCTAATAATCCGGCCTCAAAAACTGTGAATAATCCCGTGGGACCAGCGCCAATAATAATAATATCTGTTTTAATCATCTATATTAACAACTTTCTCAATATTCGGTAAATATTTTTTTATTACCATTTCAACTCCATTTTTTAAAGTCATTTGATTAACAGAACAACTGTTGCAGTTTCCAAGTAGCTTTACCTTAACTATATTCTTTTCAACAGAAACTAATTCAATATCACCGCCATCTCCCCTGAGAAATGGTCTAATTTCCTCAAGTGCATTCTCTATTTTATTATTTAAGTTTTGTTCCATGTTAAGATGAACAACCTGCCATAGTTTTGATTTTTAATATTTCAGTTGGCGGCAGGTTCTTATTTCTTTCAGTTAAATTAATAATAATTTTCTTGGTAATTTCATTAAATATTTTAGTCAACTCACTGCCTTCTTGCAGTACTCCAGGTCTTCCTACATCACCGGACTCTCTTAAACTTTGAATTATAGGAATTTCACCAATAAAAGCAATATCAAAATCTTCAGATAAATTTTTAACTCCATCCTTACCAAAAATGTAATATTTTTTATCATCAATATCTGGCGGAGTAAAATACGACATGTTTTCAATTACACCTAAAACTGGAATGTTAATATTTTCTTGTTTAAACATAGTAATTCCCTTCCTAGCATCAGCCATTGCAACAATTTGTGGTGTGCTGACTACAACAGAACCATTAACAGAGATTTTTTGCATTATACTGAGGTGAATATCTCCAGTTCCAGGAGGTAAATCAATTATTAAAAAATCCAACTCCCCCCAGTCAGCATCAAAAATTAATTGATTCAGTGCTTTTGTTGCCATCGGACCTCTCCAAATTACTGCTTGATCAATTCCAGTAAAAAAACCAATTGACAAAACTTTTACTCCGTAACTTTCTAAAGGTTTCATTTTAGACTTACCATTGACCTCGACTGCTAAAGGTTTTCTTCCAACTAAATCAAACATGATGTGCATGGAAGGACCATAAATATCAGCATCTAATACGCCTA
>SGZB01000037.1 GCA_004321735.1 Flavobacteriales bacterium
ATTTTATTTGTAGTTAAGCTTTTCGGTTCATTTTTAAATAAAGACTTAAATTCTTTTTGTTTTAGTTCTTCAACAGCTTCATTTAATATTTTGTGATAGGTTTCAAACCCAATATCATTCATAAAACCACTTTGTTCTCCTCCTAAAATATCTCCAGCACCTCTAATTTCTAAATCTCTCATTGAAATATTAAATCCAGAACCTAAGTCTGTATATTGACTGATCGTACTAATTCTTTTCTTAGCATCGTTAGTTAAACTAGATATTGGTGGTGTAATAAAATAACAAAAAGCATTTTTATTACTTCTTCCTACTCGCCCTCTCATCTGATGTAAATCACTTAATCCAAAGTTATGAGCATTGTTAATGAAAATCGTATTTGCATTTGGAACATCTAAACCACTTTCTATTATTGTAGTTGATAATAGAATATCAAATTCATTATTAATGAATTCAAGCATAATTTTTTCTAATTTTTTTCCTTCCATTTTCCCATGTCCAATTTTTATGCTTGCATTTGGAACTAAATCTCTTAACCAATTTCCAAATTCTTCGATATTATTGACTCTGTTATGAACGAAGAAAATTTGACCACCTCTTTGTAATTCATATTGAATTGCATCTGAAATTATTGAATTTTCAAATCGAATAACTTCACTCGATATTGGAACTCTATTGGGAGGAGGAGTATTAATTATAGACAAATCTCTTGCAGACATTAAGCTGTACTGAAGAGTTCTAGGAATTGGAGTAGCTGTTAGCGTTAATACATCTATATTTTCTTTTAATGATCTTATTTTTTCCTTAATATTTACACCAAATTTTTGTTCCTCATCAACAATTAGTAGTCCTAAATTTTTATAGGTTATTTTATCATTCATTATTTGATGAGTTCCAACAATTATATCTAGTCTACCATTTTTTAGATCATCTATAATTTTATTTCTTTCTTTAGTAGATTTAAATCTATTTAAATAGTCAAATGACACAGCAAAGTCCTTAAATCTTTTACTTAATGTTTTGTAGTGCTGAAAAGCCAAAATAGTAGTAGGAACCAATATTACCACCTGTTTTCCATTATCAACTGCTTTAAAAGCTGCTCTAATTGCAATTTCTGTTTTTCCAAATCCAACATCACCACAGATTAATCTATCCATTGGATAAGGTGAATGCATGTCATTTTTAACATCATTACTAGCTTTTAATTGATCTTCAGTTTCAACGTACAAGAAGTTAGCCTCCAATTCTAATTGAAGTGAACTATCGGGTTTATATACGTAACCATGAGATAATTTTCTTTTAGCGTATGCCTTAATTAAATCAAAAGCAAGTTTTTTTACTTTTGATTTTGCTTTCGACTTTAATTTTTCCCATGCACCTGACCCAAGTTTATAAATTCTAGGTTTTGCTCCATCTTTACCATTGAACTTTGATATTTTGTGAAATAAATGAATACTTAAATACAAAGTATCTCTTTCCCCATAGTCTAATCTGATAACCTCCTGATTTTTTCCATTTACATCAATTTTTGACAAACCTTTAAAAATTCCAATACCATGATCTATATGAGTAACATAGTCACCAATATTTAGTTTATTAATCTCAGCAATTTTTACTTTTTTAGATTTTGAAAATCGTTTTTGAAGTTTAAAACTATGAAACCTATTAAAGATTTCGTGATCAGTATACCTAAGTTTTTTTTCATCTTTATCTATAAATCCTTTATATAGAGGTTTTATGATCTTTTTATACTCATATTTATTTTCAAATTTTGCTATAATCTGATCAAATCTTAAAGATTGTTCAACAGAATTAAAATAAATATTGATCTTAAAACCATCACTGAAATATTTTAGTAAGTTTTTATTTAGTAAATCAAAATTTTTATTGAATGAGGGTTGAGGTATTTTATTGAACTTGATGTCAGCATCAGAATGAGTTTCACATACATTGATCAAGTAATCTTTATTAGTGATTATGTTATTGAACTCATTCAATTCAATATAATTGGAGCTATCGAATTTGTGACAATTATCAATCATATCTTTAATTGTGTTTAAAGATTTAGTAATGATTAATGTTTCTTTGTTAAATAAGTTTAATAAACAATCATCTTTAACTGTTATTGATGAGGTTGGACTTGGTTTAATTTTAATTTCTTTCAATTCTTTAATTGAAAATTGTGTGTTCACATCAAACTCTCTTATACTTTCAACATTGTTGTCATCAAATTGAATTCTAATAGGATTTTCATTAGAAAATGTAAATATATCTAAGATTCTTCCTCTTAACGCAAAATCTCCTGGACTTTGAACAAAATCACATTTCTGGTAATCAATTTTGAAAAGTTTTTCATTTATTTCCGAAAAGTAATATTCTTCTTTACACTTAATTTCTATTGTATTTTCATTATTAGAATTTTGTTTTGAAACTTTTTCTGCAATTCCATTGGCATAGGAAACATAAATTCTATTATTATCACCCTCAATGCTTTCACAGACCTTTTCCCTCTGCAATGCATTGTCTTTATTAATTGAGTGTGATTTCAATTTATTGTAAGAGCTTGGAAAATATAAACATTCTTTATTGTGTGTATGATCTACTAAATCTGAATATATGTACATGGCTTCAGATTCATCATCACATAAAAACATTATAGATTTATTTGTTTTGTAGAACAAATCAATAATTAATAGTGATAATGAAGATCCGTGTAGTCCATTAATATCAACTGAAATTTTAGATTTAGACAATAAGGATTCAAGTTTCTGAAATTTCAGAGACCTATGAAAATTTGCTTTTGAAGGATTAAATTCCTTATTCATTTAAACAAACCAAAATAATTTGGCGCAAGATAGCTTTTAGATATTGGATATTAAAGAAAATAGTTATAATCATAACAAATCATAATAATTATATATAATTATGAAAAAACCTAATTCAAATACTATACAATAATTAGTTTTGCTTTTAATATGAGTGTATTAATTAGAGATGCCGTTCAAAATGATATGAAACAAGTTCTTATGTTAATTAAAGAATTAGCAAAATTTGAGAAGGAACCAAATGCTGTCATTTTAAATGACGAACAATTAGTTCATGATGGATTCTCTAAAAATCCAAAATTTAAATGTTTTGTAGCCGAATCTAATAATGAGATTATAGGTATGGCATTAGGTTATCCAAGATATTCCACATGGAAGGGAGTGACTATGCATCTAGAAGATTTAATAGTTACAAAAAGTAGAAGAGGCAATGGAATTGGAAGTCTATTATTTTCAAAATTCATCAATTATGCTCATTCTCTAAGAGTTAAAAGAATTGAGTGGGCTGTTCTAGATTGGAATGTAAATGCAATTGAATTTTATAAAAAAAATGGTGCAAAAATACTATCAGATTGGAGAGTAGCTCAGATGGATGAAGATTCAATTAAAAAGTTTTGTAATAATGAAAGTATTTAAGTTTGGAGGAGCCTCAGTAAAAAACCCTGAGGGAATCAAAAATTTATTAAGCTTAGTAAGAAAATCAAATGATGAAAGGCTAATTGTTGTTGTCTCTGCTATGGGCAAAACTACGAATGCTTTAGAAGTTATAATCGATTATTACTTTCAAAATAAAAGTAAGCCAGATAGATTAATTTTAGAATTATATCAATATCATAAAGAAATACTGGATGAACTATTTGAAGATAATCACGAAATATTTAATATAATAAAATTATATTTTGAAAAATTATCTCATTTTTTTATTACGAGTAAATCACCTAGTCACTCTTTTGTTTATGATCAAGTTGTTGCTTTTGGAGAGTTAATTTCAACATCAATCATCAATAGTTTTTTAAATAATAATAGTATTGAGTCTACATGGCTTGACGCAAGAAATTGTATTAAAACGGATTCAAATTACAGGGGAGGAAATGTTATATGGGATCAAACGCAGAAAAATATTGTAAGCTTAACAAAAAATGGAAATGTAATAGTTACTCAAGGTTTTATCGGAAGTGATAAAAATAATTTTAATACCACATTAGGTAGAGAAGGTTCTGATTATAGTGCTGCAATTTTTGCTTATTCACTTAATTGTGATTCATTAACTATTTGGAAAGACGTTCCTGGTGTTTTAAACGGTGATCCTAAGGTTTTTGATAATACAAAATTATTAGAACAAATTTCTTATTCTGAAGCAATTGAATTAGCGTTTTATGGTGCTTCTGTTATTCACCCAAAAACTCTACAGCCTCTACAGAAGAAGGAAATACCTCTATTTGTAAAATCATTCTACAACCCTGAAAGTAAAGGAACTAAAATTTCAAGAGGAGTTGATTTATTCCCAATGACTCCTTGCTTCATAAACAAAGAAAAATTAATTTTAATCAAGCTGTCATCAATTGACTTTTCTTTTATTGTTGAAAATCACATTAGTGAGATTTTTAAATCTCTTCATGAATTTAAAATGAAAGTTGATGTTATTCAGAATTCTGCTATTAGTTTTTCCGTTTGTGTATTTGACAAGTATAATAAGATTGAAGAGTTATCTAAAAAAATGGAAAAGAAATTTAAATTAGACATAACTAGAGACGTTTCTCTATTCACTATTAGACATTTTGATGAGAACTCAATTAAAAAAATCTCAAAAGGCAGGACACTTTTACTTGAACAAAGGACTGAAAAAATATCTCAGTTAATATTTTCTAATTAAATTAAGAGACATAATTTTTTCTACAATCACAGAACTTAATTTTAATTTACTTTCTACTGTCCATCCGGCTATATGCGGAGTTAAGATTACTGAATCTGAATTTTTCAAAAACTCAAAAGATTCATCTGAACTTAAATTTTCAAATGAGCTTTCTTCAAAATCTAAAACATCTAAACATGCTCCAGTAATTTTTCCAGATTTTAAACCAGAAACAAGATCCTTACTATTAACACATAATCCTCTGGCTGTATTAATCAGAACGAAATTCTTAAAACATGAATTTATAAACTCAGAATTAATCATATTGTGAGAAGATTCATTGTAATCAGCATGAATGCTAATAATATCAGATTTTTCTTTAATTGTTTTTAAATCAACTGGAATTGCATTATATTCTGTTGGGATATTTTTAATATCGTAGTATAAAACATCGCAATTAAATCCAGTCAATTTTTTAGCAAAACTTTTTCCAGTTTTTCCAAATCCAATTATACCAATTGTTTTTCCTTCAATCTCAAATCCTCTGTTTTGTTCTCTTTTCCATATCCCTTTTCTTACTTGAATTGATGAAATATTGATTTTATTTATCAAACTAAAAAGTAAACCAATGATATGCTCTCCAACTGCATTTGCATTGGCTTCACCTGCAGAAATAACTTCAATGTTATTATTTTTTGCAGATTGAACATCAATATTTTCAAGACCTGAACCAACTCTTGCTATGAACTTTAGGTTTGTAGATTTTTTAATAAAAGTATCATCAATTGGAATTCTACTTCTTATAATTAGACCGGAGTATTTGTGTATTTTTTTTTCAATTTCAGTTTTATTAGAAATTAAATCAATATCATTTTTAAATCCTATTTCATCTAATTTAGATATGAGGTAATCATGATTTTTATCTAAATGTAATAGAAACATTTTAAAATACTAAAATAACTTTAGCTATATAGAAAAATAATATTATTCCTATGATGTCATTACCTGTAGTTATGAATGGTCCAGTTGCAATTGCAGGATCTATCCCAAAACGATCTAGAATTATTGGAACAGAAGTTCCAATAAGAGCTGCGACAATTATTACACAAATCATTGATGCGGAAATTGTTAAACTCATGTCCATTGGTTGATTGATTGCTAAACCAAAAAGAATAACAATGATACTTAATATGATTCCATTTAAAAGAGTAAGACTTACTTCTTTAAATAATCTTGAAATAATACTGCCTTTAATAACATCATTTGCAAGTCCTTGAACTACTATAGCAGATGATTGAACACCTACATTTCCAGCCATCGCTGCTATAAGAGGAGTATAAAAAAACAAAGCTCTTAGTGAAGGTTTTAACATAATCTCCTCATAACTTTCTAAAATAAATACACTACCTAAACCTCCAAAAAGACCAAGAATTAGCCATGGTAACCTTGCTTTTGTTAGCTCAAAAATTGAATCATCAGCTTCAACATCGTTAGAGATACCAGCTGCAAGTAAATAGTCTTCCTCAGCTTCTTCTTTAATAAAATCTACAATATCATCAATTGTGATTCTACCCAGTAATTTCTTCTTATCATCTACAACAGGAATTGCTTCAAGATCATATTTTGACATAACCTTTGCAACTTCTTCACCAGGATCATTTACGTAGACAAAATCAACTTTAGGGATATATATATCACTTATTTTACTCTTTGATGGAGAGGTGATTAAATCTTTCAGTGACAATCTGCCTGTAAGTTCATTTTTTCTGTTTGTTACATATATAGAATGAACTCTGGTTATATTCTTTGCTTGTATTCTAATTTCTCTTAGACATTTCTCAACACTCCAATTTTCATGTACACTAATAAGTTCTTTTGCCATCAAACCTCCAGCAGAATCTTCATCATAATTTAATAGCTCACGAATATTTTCAGTTAAATCTTCGTCTTTTATGAGCGAGATTACTTTTTCTTTTCTCTCATCAGTAAGTTCATCTAAGATGTCAACTGCATCATCAGTATCCATCTCTTTTATTTCACCAGCAATTTCTTTAAGAGATAATGTATTCAATATTTTTTCTCTTACATCTTCATCTAATTCAGTTAGAATGTCCGATGTTTTATCACTGTCAATAAGTTTAATTAGGTAAATTGCTTGATCGTGATCTAACTCATCAATAATTTCCGCAACATCTGCATAGTGAAATCCATCTATGATTTTTTTAATTGCTGAATTTTTTCTTTTTGAAATTAATTCAGTCAATCTTTCTATAAGCTCTCTAGATAATTCAAATGTTTCCATTAGAAATCAAATTAGTTAGATAAATAAAATCCTTAACGCTTAGCTCCTCAGCTCTTTTTTCAAAGATAAGGTCTTCTTTTATATTATCATCTATTTTGAAACTCTTTAAACTATTCCTTAAAGTTTTTCTTCTTTGATTAAATGAGAGCTTAACTACTTTTATGAATAGTTGTTTGTCACAATCAATGTCATTAGTGATTTTTTTTAAATGTATAATTGCTGAATTAATTTTAGGGGGAGGAAAAAATGAATCAGGTTTTAATTTCATTTTTATTTCTACTTTAAAAAATGCTTGAATCAAAACAGATAAAATTCCATATTTTTTGGATCCATATGCTGAAGATATCCTTTCTGCAACCTCATGCTGAAACATCCCAACCATTTCACTTATAGATTCTAAGTTGTCTATTATTCTAAATAAAATTTGTGATGAAATATTGTAAGGAAAATTACCTATTACTGCAATAGGATTTTCTAAGCTACTTAAATTATATTTTAAAAAATCAATATTTATAATTTTGCCTTCTATTTCAGGGAGAATATTTTCTAAATAATCACAACATTCATTATCAACTTCAATAAAAATTTTTTGAAATTCATTAATATTTAATATGTGCTTTGTTAAAGCTCCCATCCCTGGACCAATTTCAAGAATTGTTTTACAATTTTTTAATTCTAAAAAATTAACAATCTGTAATGCAGTTTCTGAATTTTTTAAAAAATTTTGACCAAACTTCTTTTTCGGTGAAATAGAACTCAAAATAATTAATCAATTAATTTGAATCCGCAGTAGGAGTGAAGAACTTTAGGAAGATGTACTTTATTGTCTTCTTGATTATTCTCTAAGAGTGCAGCAACTATTCTTGGCAAGGCAAGTGCGCTTCCGTTTAATGTATGAGCGAGTTCCTTTTCTTTGTTTCCCTTATCAATCCTCAATTTCAATCTATTTGATTGAAAGTTTTCAAAATTAGAAACAGAACTAACTTCAAGCCATCTTTTTTGTGCCTTGGAATAAACTTCAAAATCATAAGTAAGAGCTGAAGTAAAGCCTAAATCCCCACCACATAATCTTAAAATTCTAAATGGCAGATTTAATTCTGAAAGAAGAGATTTTACATGATCTACCATCTCATCTAATACCTTGTAGGAATTTTCAGAAGATTCAATTCTAACTATTTCAACTTTATCGAATTGATGAAGTCTATTTAAACCTCTAACATGAGAGCCATAGCTTCCAGCTTCTCTTCTAAAACATGGTGTGTATCCTGTTAATTTAATTGGTAGTTCATTTTTATTAACGATAGTATCTCTATATATGTTAGTAATGGGAACCTCAGCTGTTGGTATTAAATATAAATTGTCGTTTGTAACCTGATACATTTGTCCTTCCTTATCTGGAAGTTGACCAGTGCCGAAACCCGAGTTTTCATTGATGAGTATAGGAGGTTGAATTTCGTTATAACCTGCATCGGTATTTTTATCTAAAAAATAGTTTATTAATCCTCTTTGAAGTTTGGCACCTTTTCCTTTGTATAAAGGAAAGCCAGCACCAGTAATTTTATTTCCTAGTTCAAAATCAATGATATCAAGATTCTTAGCTAATTCCCAGTGAGGTAATAGATTATTTTCATTTTGATCTACATATTCACTTTCATAAACAATTTCATTATCAGAGTCATCCTTCCCTTGTTTAACTAACGGGTGTGGTATATTTGGTATTGTATATAATACTGATTCGAGATCTAATTTAATTTTAATTAAATTTTCTTGTAATTCCTTTATTCTTGGTTTTATTTGAGTTGATTTTTCCTTTAAACTATTTGCTTCTTCAATCTTACCAGATTTAAAAAGATCACCAATACTTTTAGCTATTGTATTTGATTCATTAAGTAAAGAATCCAGATCAGTTTGTATTTTTTTTCTTTGTTCATCAAGCTTAATCGCTTTATTTATTTCATTAGAGTAATCAACATTTCTTTTTAAAAGACTTTTTATTATAGATTCTTGATTTTCTTTTAAATTATTTACCTGGAGCATAATATTTTATAAAATTAATACTTAAAACTTTAATGAATTAATTTCAGACATTTTTCTCTATCTAATTTCAACCTTTGAATTAAATCATCAACAGTTTCAAATCTTTTTTCTTCTCTTATGTATTCTAAAAGTTCAATTTTTATAATTTTTCCATAAAGATTTTTGTTAATGTTGAAAAAATGAGTTTCAATTTTTTTTGATTTGTTATTAAAAGTTGGATTATAGCCAATATTCATCATTCCATAAATATTTTGATGTTCAATTATACTTTTTACTAGATACACTCCGTTTTTTGGAATAATTTTGTCTTCGTCAATCTTCAGATTTGCTGTAGGAAAACCAAGTTTCTTTCCTCTTGAATGACCTTTAACTATTTCACCACTTAAAAAAAAGTTGTAACCGAGATATGAATTTGCTAGCCGAATATTCCCATCTTTAATTGCTAACCTAATTTTTGTTGAGCTAATGTTAACTTCTTGAATTTCTAGTGCATCAATTTGAATGACCTCAAACTTTAACTCTTTACCATATTTTTTTAAATCATTAATATCCGCATTTCTATTTTTACCAAACCTATGATCGTATCCAACAATTAGCTTTTCAATATTAATGTTGTTTTTTAAAATTTCAACAAATTTATTTGCTTCAGTCTCTGAAAATTTTTCATCAAATTTTTGAATAATCAAGTAATCAATACCTAAAGTTTTTAATTTTTCTTTTTTTTCTTCAATTGTATTAATAAGTTCAATTGAGTTTATTTTATTTATAATTTTTCTTGGATGTGGATCAAATGTGATAACTACTGATTTTAAACTATTTTCTTTAGCAAATCTTACCAAAGAATTCAAGATTTTTTGATGACCAATATGAATACCATCAAAAGTTCCAATTGTAGCAATTGTAGATTTAGAAAGCTTTATCTCAAATAGGTTACTAAGGATTTGCATTAATTGAATTTGTTCATTGTATTGTCAATACCGTGCTTAACATAATCTAAAACAATTGACGAATTGTGTTCAATAAGTTTGCTCAAATTTTTACTCTCATCATCGTTCCATTTTTCAAGAACAAAATCTATTTGTTTACCGTCTTTAAAATTATTGCCAATACCAAACCTTAATCTTGGATACTTGATAGTATTTAATTTAGAATTAATATCCTTTAAACCATTATGTCCGCCATCAGTACCACTTTTTCTAAGTCGTGATATTCCAAAATCAAGGTTCAAATCATCGACTATGACAAGTATGTTGGAAAGGTTAATCTTTTCTTTTTTTGCCCAGTATAATACTGCTTTTCCACTTAAATTCATAAATGTGTTTGGCTTCAAAAAAATTAAGCTTTTTCCAGAGAATTTTGTTTTAAATATTTTTCCATGCTTCACTTCTTTGAAATCTCCTTCGAAACTTGAAATTAGGTTATCTAGAATATCAAAACCTATATTATGACGAGTCCCTGTATATTCATCACCTACATTCCCTAAACCAACAATTAAAAACTTCTTTATGTCAGAATTAGTTTTATTAGATTTTAAATATTTGAGAATTGAAAACAAGGTCAAAAATTTTTACAAATATAAAAGCTTTTGACCTTGTATTATTCGATTGAATAAAAACTTGGATTTATTCTT
>SGZB01000038.1 GCA_004321735.1 Flavobacteriales bacterium
AGAAGCTTGATTTAAATTATCTTTTGTAAAATTTTTATCTAAAAAAGAAACCCTATAACCATCATTTAAAAGCAAATCAACTAATGGCTTAATTAAGTGAGATTGTACAAAAAAGTTTTTATGAGCAGAATCAAACATAATTAGTGGCCCCTCGTTTGTTTCGTAAGACGGGTTTTCAATTTTTAGATCTAATTCTATATCATTATACATTGGCCATTTATACGGATATTCTGATTCTTGACTAAAGACAAATAGAGGAAAGCATAAAAGTATAACTAGTTTTTTCATTTTCTTTTTCTTAGATAATAAATAAGAGGAACTAAAAATATTACAATTAGAACTATAATTCCTCTGATATATAATTCATTCATTTGGTTAGTTTAGATAAAGTTATATTAAAAAATGTAATTTAGGATGTGGACATTATTTTACTGCTTTTTATTACAGTTCTTTATTTGATTATAGTAATTCCTATATTTAAATCGTTAGAAAAGAAAATAGCATTTGTATATAGCTTACTGTTGTTAATAATTTTTTTGATAATGTATCTATATGTGAACAGTGAATATTTTGATTATTACAACTACCCCTTTGATTTTATGAAACCAAAAACTAGTTAAAGTCAATTCATTTTTCATAAATAGGAATATATTTTGTATTGTCTAAGCTTTTAACGTACCTAGTTATTTTTTCGTGTTCAATATAATTCGAAGGACTAGTGGATTTTGACCAATCTCTGTTTTTGTTTTTTAATTGGTTAATTAGTTCCTCTTGAGATTCATAAAGCTTCAATAATTCTAACTTCTTTTTCAAAATATTGTCAGGCAGTTTCTCCAAATCTTTGCCAAATACATAAAATTTATTACAAAGTTTATTAACTGTTTCAAACAATCTTTTATGTTTAGGATGTCCATATTCTCCTATTGGATTATGAGTAACAATTTTTTCCCATTTTCTGGTTAATAAATTTGTAAAAGACTTATGCTCATATGAAATATTTTCATCCAAAGTATTTACATAATCTTGTAATGAATCCTTAAAATCCCACATTTCATAATTAGATATATTTAATTGTTTCATTACATTTTGAAACTCTTTACTCCTAATTTTATCGTTTTTATAAGAAATGCAAACTACTTTATATTGTTCTCCATATTTAATTAATTCTGCTCCACCAAATACTAATTCATCATCAGGGTGAGCAACTATCATTAACTTATTAACTTTCTTCATTTATTTAACGATTCAGCATATATAGTCAAGAGTAATGTTTTGTATTAATTAATTCTCCAAACTCTTACATAATCAACTTCAAATGTACTTGGTAAATCATCAGGGTTAGGTAATCCGTCCCATGTTTCCATTATTTCTGCATCAAAAATTATATGTAATGGCCTTTTAAAAAAATCATTTTTTCTTCTAAAAACTTCTTTACCATCCAAATACCAAACTAATTCATCTGGTGTCCAAAGTAATCCATAAATATGAAAATCCTCATGGAAATCATAGTCAACTTCAAGGCGTGTATATCGATTTTCTAATTTGTATTTTCTCTTATTCACTAAGGATTCTACATAAGGGGTTTGATATCGATGTACTGCTGCATAATAAGCTCTTTGATTTTCTTTTTTATTTGCTTTACCAAAGACCTCGAAAATATCAATCTCCTCAGAATATTCACCTTCTCTATATTTAACAGATTCCTCCAGTGGATCATATAGCCAGAACGCATTACATACGGCCGCTTTCATTGATTTAGCTCTAGCCTCATAATAGCCATAGTGACTTCTTTTCTTGCTTTTTATTATTGCTGTACTAAACATGTCATATCCTCTTGCTTTATCTTGTATACTAACTTTTTTGGGATTTAAATTTTTTGCAGATAATCTTAATGCTCCTTTTTTTACTTTGACATTTGATCTTGCAAAATGTGATGGTTTTCGGCCATGCCATGCAGGGTTAAAATCCCACCATCTTGTTTCGTCTAATTTTGATTTATCAAACTCATCGCTAAATGATTTGTCTAAAATCCAAACTCCTTCCAACTGGACAGAAGGTTGAATCTCTTGAGAAAAAACTATTGAATTAATAAATAATAAAATAAAAATAGATTTTTTCATTTTTTCTTTTTGTCAAATAAAGCAATAGTGGAAATAAACATAAAAATTAGACACATTACAATTATATCTTCTGCCTTGTTTACTATTCCATAAATCAATCCAGCTAATTGAACAATGATTCCAAATATTGCAACCTTATTTTTCATAAAAATATTTAAGTATTAAGATAACCTAATAGTGCACCAATTAGCACAAACACCCCAATCCAAAATGCCTTTTCCTTAATGGTAGCATCATCTTTCCATCCACTACTATTCTTAAAACTAAATGGATTTCTAATTTTCATTTTATTATTTAAGATAAACTATTTGCCAATACAGAAGTTAGAAAAAATATTTCCTAACATTTCATCATTGCTAATTTCACCGGTTATTTCACCAATACAATGAACTACGTTTTTAAGGTCTATTGAAAGTAAATCTCCAGGGATTTCATTTTCAATTGCTTCTTTTACTTTTTCAATCGACTCTAGTGCTTCAATCAAAAAATTATAATGTCTTAAGTTAGTTACTACCACGTCATTAGAACTTGAAACTTGCTTATAATTATTAGATAAATTTTCTTTAAGCTTAAGAACTGTGCTTTGTTCTGTGGCTATTATTTCAAAAATCGATTCTATTTTAAATTTTGAAAAAAGCTTGATGTCTACATCAAATTTCTTTTTCAAATCAATTTTATTTCTAACTAAAATAACATTAAGATCATCTGAATACAGTTCATTTAAGTCCTTAAGAATTTCTTCAACAGTTGTGTCAAGAATGTCAAACATATAAATCAAAACTGATGCTTTTGATACTTTAGATTTTGCAATCTCAATTCCTTTAGACTCGATCTCATCTTTTGTTTCTCTAAGCCCTGCTGTATCTATAAATCTATACTTAATACCATCAATATATGTTGTGTCTTCAATAGCATCTCTTGTTGTTCCTGGCATGTTTGATACAATGGCCTTTTCTTCATTCAAAAGCGAGTTTAGCAATGATGATTTACCAGCATTGGGTTTGCCAACAATAGCAACTGGAACACCATTTTTAATTGCATTTCCAACTTTAAAACTTTCTTTTAGGCTTACTAATTTTAATTCAACTTTATTCACCAGATTTATAAGCTCAGACTTATTTGCAAAAGAAACATCCTCTTCTGAAAAATCAAGTTCTAATTCTATCATAGATAAAAAATGTAGTAAGTCAGCTCTTAATAATTTAAGTTCATTTTGAAACCCGCCTCTCATTTGATTTAATGAGATTTTATGCATCGCTTTTGAGTCTGAATAAATCAAATCTGAAACGGCCTCAGCTTGAGTCAGGTCCATTCTGCCATTTAAAAATGCTCTCAAAGTAAATTCTCCAGGTTTTGCCAATCTAATTTTATTTGTTAGCAATGATTCAACAATTGTTTTCTGAATATAAACAGACCCATGACAAGTTAACTCAACAGTTTCTTCACCTGTGAATGATTTATTATTCTTATAAATTGAAACTACAACTTCATCAATTATTTCATCTTTAAAAATAAATTCTCCAAAATGGAGTGTATGTGATTTTTCTTTTTCAAGATTCTTCTTCTTTTTTAGATTTAAAAAGGAGTCAGTTTTTTTTATTGCGTTTGGCCCCGACACTCTTATTAAAGAGATAGCGCCCAATCCGGGCGGCGATGAGATAGCGACAATGTCTTCTTTAAACTCCATTGCTTATAAACTTTTAGTGAAAGTCGCTCTTCTTTTATGTAGTATGCTCTCGTAATTTTTCCAAAAAGCTTGAATGGCCTTATTTTCTACTAATTCAGGATTTGTTTCAACTTCAACAATTCCTCTGTTATTAAAAGTTTGTTGTAATTCATTAAAAATTACAGCAGTTACTCCTTTGCTCTGATACTTTGGATCAACTCCAATTAGATACAATGAAACTCTATCGTTAAAATGTTGAGCTTTAAAAAGATGGAAATAGCCCATTAAGCCAATTTTACCATTTATTTTTTTTAAGGCTCTTGAAAATGATGGCATTGTAATTAAAAAGGCAATTAAATTATTATTCTCATCTAAACAACATTTTATAAAATCTGGATGCATATATTTTATAAACTTTTCTTTGTAAAAATCAATTTGATATTGCTTAATAGTTACGTATGTCTGAAGGTTTGAATATGTTACGTTTAATAATTCAAACATCTTATCGACATAAGGTATTATCTCTTTGGTTGATTTAAAATTCACAACCTTAAGATTATATCTTTCTTGAACTATTTTTGAAAATTTCCTTACTTTCTCAGGCGATTCTTCGGCAGAGAAAATCTTTATTTTATATTCAACCCATTCAGCTAACTTGGAAAATCCAAGTTTATTCAAATGTTCTTTTTGATATGGATAATGATACCATGTAATCATTGTGTTAAGTTCATCATAACCTTCAATTAGAAGACCTGCTTTGTCCATATTTGAAAAGCCAACGGGCCCATCAACAAATTCAAGCTTCCTGCTATTTCCAAACTCCAATACTTTGTCCATTAATGCTTTACTCACATTTATGTCATCTGCAGTATCATACCAACCGAATCTTAATTTGTTTTTTTTCTGTTCTTCAATCTCAACCCAATTAACAATTGCAGCAATTCTTCCAACAATTTTATTGTCTTTGTAAGCCAAATAAAATTCTGCTTCAGCATTTTTAAAAACAGGGTTTTTTTTCTTATCCATTGCGTCAATCTCTTCATTAATAATTGGGGGAACCCAATATTCACAATCTTTATAAAGTTCAAAAGGGAACATTACAAAGTCCTTTATATTTTTTTTAGATTCTACTTTTACAACTTCTATCATCAGAATATTAAAAACTTTTTTCTATTAACTTTTTGAGATTTTTTTAAATTTTTTCTTTCAGCTTTTGATTGTTTTTTGTTTGTTTTATTTAGTTTTTTAGAGCTTTTTTTATTTACTTTTTCCTCTTTTCTTTTTTGTTTTAAATCAATTCTAAACTGTTTAAATCTCTCATTGTCAATAGGCGAAATATCTTTGTGCCAATCTATTCTTTGTGAAAAACCTAAATCAAAATAGGAATATGTTGGTGTATCTTTCAAACTTCCTCCAACATTAAAATCTATTTGTGAGTTTTTTGACAAAAGATTTGCAATACCAAATTTAACCAAGTTATCTGAATAAATTTGATTATCAAAGTGTTGAAACTCAACAAAAATAGACCATTTTGGGTTTGTCAGGTTGTGAGTTAATGTAAATAAATAGTTTATGTTACTGTATTCTCCAACTAAATTTTCTATTGAAATATTATTCACCAAAACCCATTTTCCTTGAAAATGATTTTGAGTTGCAATACCAAAAAAAGGTGAAAAAGGAGCTTGATCTGGGTACAAATACTGTTGCTGCTTTGTTCTATAAAAGTGATCATCGTATTGTATGTGATCAACTAAAACAAAATCGCCTCCTGCAAAAATAGAAATGGCTGGTATAAGATCAGTTAATTTTATTCTTCCCTGAGCCTTCCAACTGTATAAATTTTCTCCATGCCATTTTTTATTCTTAAAAGGATCGAAGACTAAATATTTTAAACCTACTTTATGTTCACTAAAAAACTTTTCATCCCTGCTCTCGAAATATCGACCATTTATAGTAAATTTTTTTATTTCTCTTTTTATAAATCCACCTTTTAAAAACAATTCTAAATTTTCAAAGTGTAATCCATACCTAACATTATAATTTATGGAGCTTCCTTTAACGGATGAATTATTTAAATATTTGTGATTCAAATTTAATTGACTTATGCCTAATTCAAATTGCAAAACATCTTTTCCAACTGAAAATGCTCCATGAGAAGTTCCTGGCCTGTTGGAATTTATAGTCTCTGTATATTGAGCGCTTAATATTAATGGGGCTAAAAAAAATATGACAAGATGTTTTTTCATTTTATTATTTAATGAATTTAAAACCATTATTTGATTAATTGTATTTTTGAATTATAAATTAATATGATACTTCTATATCTAATCCTCTTTTTTATACTTTTTAGCTATTTTTTTAAAAGACTGGCTCCCTACTTACTTAAGTACATTATAAAGAAAAAATTTGAAAAATTTAATTCTCAGATGAATTCTAATAGTCCTTTTGAAAAGAGTGCAAATGAAAAGAAGGGGAAAAAGAAACAGGTAGGAGAGTACATAGACTATGAAGAGATAGAATGATTCAATGAATAAATTATTAACTAATGTGAAGGATCTAAAGCTAGAAAAGCATCTACTAGTTGTTGGACTTTTTGCTATTTTCTCATTAATATATTTTTATCCTTTATTACAAGGCAAAGCGCTATTCCAATCTGATATTGCTCAGTTTTCGGGAATGGCTAAGCAAATAGTTGACCACAGAGAAGAATTTAATGAAGATCCTTTCTGGATTGATAATGCATTTGTTGGGATGCCTTCCTATCAAGTAGCTGCTGATTATCCATTCGATATGTTGGATAGTTTGGATAAATTGATAAGGTTTTTACCAAGGCCGGCAGACTATCTATTTGTTTACCTTTTCTCATTCTATATCCTTTTAATTTCGCTTGGAATCAGAATGAAATATGCTGTTTTTGGAGCATTAACGTTTGCTTTATCTACATATTTAATAATTATCCTTGGTGTTGGACACAACACCAAAGCACTAGCCATTGGATATGCTCCAATTATTATTGCTGGGGTTTATAAGTTATTGGACAAAAAATACTTGCCTGGATTTATTTTAGCTTCAATTGGGCTAGGACTTCAAATTGGAGCAAATCATTTTCAGATGACATATTATTTTATGATGATGATTGGGCTATTATTTTTGATTGATTTAATTTTTGAAATAAAAAATAAAAGTTTCAATTTCAAGAAAATTGGTGTATTTATAGGAGCTTTTTTTCTTGCAATATCCTTAAACTCAACTTCAATTCTAGCAACAAAAGAATATACTGATTTCAGTACTAGAGGAAAATCTGAAATTACAATTAATCCTGACGGTACAGATAAAAAAAACATAAATGGCTTATCAAAAGAGTATATTACAGAGTATAGTTATGGAATTACAGAAAGCTTAAATCTCCTGATACCTAGATTTACTGGCGGAGGAAGTGGAGACATGGTTAATAAAAAGGGAGATTTTTTTAAAAGTCTTCAAAATTATGATTCAGATACTGCAAGAATAATATATCAAAACTCAAGATTATATTGGGGCAATCAACCTATTGTAGAAGCGCCTGCATATATTGGTATTTCTGTTTTTTTCTTGTTTATTCTTGGCTTTACTTTTCTTTCAAAAATTCAAAAAATATGGATTATTTCTAGTATTGCTTTTGCCCTGACGTTGTCCTGGGGTAAAAATTTTCCTTACTTAACTGATTTGTTTATAGACTACTTCCCATTCTATGATAAATTTAGAGCTGTATCGTCAATTCAAGTTATAATAGAATTTTTGATTCCATTAGTAGCTGCAATTGGAGTATATAATTTTTTTGAAGGTGATTCAAAAAAAATAAATGAAAAGAAGCTTTTAACAACAACAGCTGCATTTATTATTACGTTATTAATCCTGTATTTTGTAGGAGATTCTATTTTTTCTTTCAAATCAAATTTTGAGGTTTTTGCTGAGTATCCTGAAATTCTTAATGATTTAGTGAAAGAAAGGATAACAGTGTTTAAAAAAGATATAGTTAGAAGTGCTCTAATTATTATAGGACTATTCTTAATATTAATTCTTTATATAAAAAGAAGGCTAAAGCTTAACATATCGCTCATCGCTCTGACTCTAGTGGTCATATCAGATCTTTGGTCTTTTAATTCCAATTATGTTAATAGTGATGATTTTGTAAATAAATCTACAATCAATAAGCCGTTTGAAGCAAATCAGATTGATGAATTAATCTTAAGCGATAACTCTGACTTTAGGGTGTATGAGCCATACAGAGGGCTTTCTAATGGAAAGACTTCTTATTTCCACAAATCAATCTCTGGCTATAATGCTGCTAGACCACAAAGGATGCAAGATATTTTTGATTTTTATTTATTTAGAAATAACATGAAAGTTCTAGACATGCTTAATGTAAAATATATTGTTGAGCTAGACAATAATAATTCTCTTAGCTTAAAGGTCAATGATAATGCAAAAGGGAATGCATGGTTTGTCGAAAAAATTCAAAAAACTCAAAGCGCTAATGAAGAATTATTGAGTTTAGATAAAATCAATTTATCGAACATAGCTCTTTCAAAAGATCTAGATAATAAAACCTATTTTCTGAATAGCGCAAACTCAATAAAGCTCAAAAGCAGAAAAGCAAATGAGCTTATTTATGAGGTTAAATCTGACTCTGAACAATTTGTTGTTTTTTCAGAAGCATTTTATAAAAAAGGATGGACAGCCACAATAGAAGGCAAAGAACATCCTCACTTTAAGGTTAATTATTTATTAAGGGGGATGGAAATTCCAGAAGGCAAATACAGTTTAAAATTTAGTTTTGATCCACCAGTAATCAAGACTGGATCAATGATTTCAATTTTTTCTTTTGTGATTCTATTGTTAAGTGTTTTGATGTATTTTAATAAGAGTTTTAAAAATGTATAAAAAAACTCCCTCTCATAGGTATAATAAAACCATAAAAATGTTGAAAGACATTCTTCCTGAAGGAGGGGTAATATATGATCTAGGGGTTAGGAATCCCTTCTCCAAGATTATGGAAGATGAAGGCTTTAAGGTATATAACAGTAGTGGACAAGATTTTGATGATGACTTTGAGCTTGAATTACCAAACGATGTTGATCTAATAACTGGATTTGAAATTCTTGAACATTTAGTGTCGCCATATCCATTACTAAAAAATTTAAAGTGTAATAAACTATTTGTAACTGTACCTTTAAAATTATGGTTTGCAAATGCTTACAGAAGTAAAACAGACTCTAGAGATCGTCATTATCACGAGTTTGAGGCTTGGCAATTCGATTGGCTTTTAGAAAAGTCTGGTTGGAGTGTAAAGAAAAAAGAATTCTGGAAAAACCCATCATTTAAACTTGGTTTAAGGCCAGTATTGAGAAATTTTACGAATCGGTATTACGCCGTCTACGCTGAAAAATCTACGGAAAACTACACCAATTATTATAAGGGTGTTTTAAATCTTTAATTTATTACAATGAGAATTGGAATGATCCTAGATGCTAAATATCCTAATGATGCTAGAATAAGTAATGAATGTGAAAGTCTTATTAAAGCTGGGCATGAAGTTTTTCTATTTTGTCTTTCCTATAATAAATCATTTATAAGCCAAGAAATAATAAACCAAATAAATGTGAGAAGATATTTTTGTTCAAAAATATCCTACAAACTTTCGGCTCTGGCTAATGATCTTAGCTTCTATTCAAATATAATGTTCAGCAAAATACATGATTTTGTTTTAACTAATGATATTGAAGTTTTACATATACATGATATTCAAATTGCAGATGCTTCATTAAAAGTTGCCAGAAAACTGCAAATAAAAACTGTCCTTGATTTACATGAAAATAGGCCAGAAATAATGAAAGATTATAAACATGTAAATAGTTTTTTAGGAAAACTTTTGATTAGTACTAAGAGATGGAAAATAGCAGAGGAAAAATTTGTGAATCAATCTGACAAGGTTGTTGTTGTTACTAAAGAAGCTAAAAAAGAGATCTTAACAAGGTGTGATAAAAAAAACAATGAAATCATTGTTTATCCAAATACAGTCAGACAAAGTTTTTATAAAAATAAAATCATAAATCAAGAAATTAACGAAACGTATTCCAATGATTTTGTGATGCTTTACATAGGGAATACTTCTAAAAGAAGAGGGCTAGATACTGTTTTAGACTCTATGAATAGAATTAAAAAAAGTATAAATAATATAAAACTTGTCATCATAGGCAAAAGCTCCTATGATAATGAGCTAAAGAAAAAAATTAATAAACTGAAGCTTGATTCAGTTGTAGATTTTATAGGCTGGGTTGATGAAAGTGATTTATATAAATATTTATTGGTTTCCGATATTGGAGTCTCGCCTTTATATAGCAATCTTCATCATGATACGACTTACGCAAATAAACTTTTTCAATACATGTCATTTGGTATTCCAATAGTTTGCAGTGACTCAAAAGCTCAAGCAAACCTTATTAATGAAAATAATTGTGGTGTTATTTTTAAAAATAAAGATGTAAATGATTTTGTAAGAGTTCTATTAGAATTAATAAAAAATAAATCAAAGCTTAAAACTCTTAGTAAAAATTGTCAAATTGCAATAGATAAGCTTAATAACAATCAAGTGTCAAAAGATCTAATAAATATTTATGCCTAATAAAATAGGAATACTTACTTACTATTGGCCTCCATCTGGTGGCTCAGGTGTTCAGAGGTGGCTTAAATTTTCTAATAAGTTATCCCATATTGGTAATGATGTACATGTTTTTACTTTTAAAAACAGTAAATATCCAGTGGTTGACAATGATCTTTCCAAAAAGATAAAAAGTAATATAA
>SGZB01000039.1 GCA_004321735.1 Flavobacteriales bacterium
GTCTTTAGATTGGAATTTATGGCTAGGTCCTGCTAGTTTTAAAGAATATACTCCAAATATTCATCCATTTAATTGGAGAGGTTGGTGGGAATATGGAACTGGAGCTCTTGGTGATGTTGGATGTCATTTAATTGATATTCCATTTAGAACACTTGGACTAAAATATCCTAAAAGTGCTGAATCCAGTGTGGGAAGTGTTTTTACAAAAATGTGGAATCCAGATTATCACCCTGAAGGGTGTCCTCCTTCATCATTAATTACTCTGAATTTTGATGGAACAGAAAAAAGTAAAAGTCCAATAGTTATGACTTGGACTGATGGAGGGATCAGACCTCCACATCCAGATATTATTCCTGCAAACAGTGATATTGGAGGTCAAGACAGTCTAAATGGTGTCTTAATGATTGGAGATAAGGGTATTATTTCTACTAATATTAATGACAGCTCGCCATTAATGCCTAAACTCTATTTATACAATGGAGAAACTGAATTTGGCCCTGAAGTTGAAGAAATGCTTGAGCCTGAGTATGGCCATCAAAGAAAATGGGTTGATGCATGTAAAGCAGGATTTAATAGTAAAGAACACTTAGAGTTGACATCTTCATTTGACTATGCTGGTCCAATGACTGAAACTGTTTTAATGGGAAATCTAGCAATTAGAAGTTATATGCTTAGGAAAGAAAAATCTAATGGTGGGTATGATTATTATGCTAGAAAGAAATTATTGTGGGATGGTGAAAATATGAAAATAACAAATATTGAAGCTGCTAATCAATATGTAACTAGAAACTATCGAGAAGGCTGGAAAATTTAATCTAGAACCGAAGCAGCAGATATTTCTTCATTACTTTTTAAGACTATGAAAGTAGAAATAGCATAGTAAGCATGCTTATTACTTGCATCAGTTTGTAGATTGTTAGTCCACGCTTGAAATCCATAGTCATATTCAAATGTTGAATTACTCATGTCTTCATTGAACTTATCTATCCTCAATGGAACTGCCATTCCAGGACACCATCCAGCACGGTCTGGGGACCAATTACCTGCTTGATTATTTATTGGGTTATTTCCGCATCCAATACCTTTCATATTATGTTGAAACTTACTAGCTCCATTAATTTTTACACTATGAGTTCTAAAACACCATTCCGCACATCTTCTACCATCTGAATCAGCAGGTGTTGCATGACCCCAGCCAGTTATAATTGTTCTTAAATGAGTGCTTTCAACCTCATCTGAAATAGTAATTGTTTTGGTCATGTCAAATTCAGATTGATCTTCTCCATAAATCACACCCTCCAATGAGTTTTTATTATACTGAACGACTCTTGAAATTTGATAATACTTATAGTCAGGTTCACCTTCCACATAGTCAAATTCTACATTTAAATTCCATCCATCACTACCCCAAACTTCAATGTAAGCTCTTAACTCAACTGTTCCTGTTAACAAAGATTTAAAATCAGTAACATCAATTTCAATTCCACGATCTAATGCGCTTGTATCTACACCATATGGTGTAATATATCTTCCTATCTCTAACCACTCATTTGATGTAGGTTCTTTAACTAGGATATTTGCAAAAACATCCCATGCATTACAACCAGCAGATGGACAATCTAAGTCAACATACATTTTAATACTTTCAATATTCGAAACGTCATCGTGAAGATCAAATGTCTTAACAGAAGACTGACTCAATCCAGAACCAAATGCTAAGTGCTCTTGATTATATGTTTTGTAATTGTGTCTAAGCTTAATTCCTTCACCAGAAAGCCCTACTGTTTTTTGAGAAACTTGGGAGTTTGTGATATTGATAGATCCTGTCTGTGCACCTACTGTTGTTGGGCTAAATCTAACATATAACGTTTTACTCTCATTAGCCTCAAGAGTTAAACTTTTAGAGTAAATAAGATTATCTTTAGACAACTCAAATTCACCTGATGTTGCAATACTAACCTCAGAATTCACGTTTTGACTAGAAACAGAAAAGCTACTAGAGTTTGATGATTTTGTGATCATAGTATCATCAAATTGAATCGATGTTTTATTGACATTAAGCGTTGGGGTTTTTACCACCACAACATCGTCACCTCCACCCCCATCATCTTTTGAGCAACTGTTTACAAAAATTAATGCTATTCCAACTAAAGTAAGTCCTATTATTCTATTTGTTATACTCTTCATTTAATTTAATTTTTAAAGATTTTAATGAGTTTAGATAGTTTTTTAAACTCATAATTCTTAATTCAATCCTAAAAGATCTATCCTCTAAAAGATTTTTTAGTTTTAAATCCTTTAAATTTTTGAATATAAATTCTCTAGAAATTGACTTTGTAGAATTGTCTCTTTTATTTTCTGCCCAAATAAAAATTTTGTCAGAATTCTGCTTCAATAATGACTCATTTACTTGTACTCTTTTTTTCATTGTACTGAACACAGACTCAATATCTTCTCTAATATGAGATTCCTCAATATTTAATAATAACCCTGAAGCAACAAGAGAATTAAAATAAATTTCATTTTGAGCAAAAGTATTCCACCATGTTATCATCCATAGATAAATATTTTTGTAATCTGAGTTTTTAGTCCAATATCTTAACTCTCCATTTTGAAGATAACTATGTCCGAATGGGCTAGCATTGTGCCATTCAATTAAATCTTTTTTTGAAAACGAATAGTAGTTTTTTAATATACTATCATTAACTGTTTTCATATTATGTAATTGATTTAGATGTTCCTCGCAATAATTTATGTTAGTTTGAATTTCTTCAGTAAGAGTAACTATTGAATCATTTATTTCTTTTTTTTCTCTTTTCAAATCAGCGTTCCTCTGAATATTGAATGAAATGAGAACACCCAGGACAATAACAACGAACTCAATTGAATATCTGATAGCAAGTTGTTTTTTATTCATTCTCAAACTTTTGAACTAAGTTATTTAAAATATCAGCTAAAAATAAATTTCCTTTACTGTCAACTTCAATATCATGGTATCTGGTTACTGGGCCACTATAATTTCCTGATCTACCAAGTTTATGGATTAAATTAAGATTATGATCTAAAATAAAAATATTTGAACCCTTGATTATGTCGTTGTCAATATAGTAGTCAATTGCATATATGAACTTATTTCTATGATCAAATTTTAAAGAGTATAATTGTTGTGAAATTTCATTCTGCCATATTTTAATTAACTCACCATTATTATTATATTTTTTTATTCTATTATTTTCTCTGTCAGCTACATAGATATTTTCTTCTTCGTCATTATCTATTCCGTGAGGTATAATAAACTGTGATTTTGATGAACCATATGTGCCATATTTTGTTATGAAATGCCCCTCTTTCGTAAACTTTATAATTCTGCTATTTCCATATCCATCAGCAACATAAAATGACCCGTCTTTTAAAACTGTTATATCGGCAGGAAGATTGAAACTATAATTATCATTTCCAGACTTAGCTTCATTTCCAAGGGTAAAAATTAATTCACCTTCTGAATTGAACTTAAATATTTGGTGAAGTGCTACGTCTGTCACCCAAATATTATCATCATAGTCTACTTCTAAACCATGTGGCATAATAAACATGTTCGCCCCAAAGGACTTCAAAATTTTTCCAGATTCATTATCAATTATTGCAATGGTATTGCTTTTAATTTTTTCACTTGGAAAAGGGAATGTCCACTGTCTATCGCCTCTATGAAAAATAACTAATTCATCATTTGAGTTAATACCTAATCCAACTGGACTTCCAACTAAGTCTGATGTAGAATCATGAGGCCAATTATTATTTAAATTAAAACTTTGAGAATTAATTAAGTTAACTGCAATTACAATGAATATTATATTAACAACCCTCATTGTTTTAAATTTTTAATTGATATTTTTTTGAATGCTATTCCTTCATATGGTGAGTTCTCACCTCCCTCAAATAAACATGCAATCTCAGAATTATTAAGCTGCATAAGATTGGAATATGCAGATGGTCCCTCATGAATTAAAATTTTTTTCGACCAGGTTTTAGAATTATTAAAGCTGAATTGAATTGTCATTTTCTCTCTCGATTTTTTACTGTTAGGGTTTGAGAAAGCTAAAAGATCTTTTTTGAGTGGTCTTTTGATATTTATCATGCTGGCTTGACATATAGGTTCAATTAAATTTTCATGTGAGTAAATATCTGACCATGTGATTCCTTGATCTTGACTCAGAGCTAATTTTCTTAACCTGTCATCTGTATAATTTCTCATATTAAGTAATAATTCACCACTATTTAATTCAACTATGGTGCATTCATTTACTTGATGCTGATTAGTAGAACCTCCCAAGGTCCAATTCAACCCTCCGTCATCTGAATAAATTATATGAGAATAATAATGTTTGGTTTTTGCTTCAATATGGTCGCAAGGAATAATCAACCTTCCTTTATTACTGCCTCTCTTTAGTTGAATGCCGTTAACAGGTCCAGTTGCATACCAAGTCCAGTTACTTAGTTTTACATCGCTTGTTATTTCCTTTGGCTTAGTCCAACTATCACCATCATCATTTGAATGAATTAAAAAGATTCGCCTAGTATCAATACTTTTTTGATCAATAATTTGCCATTCTTTATCCTCACCTCTATTCCATGTGCTTAACAAACTTATTCTTCCAGAATTTTTGTCTAATACAGGTGATGGATTGCCGCACGTGTTATTTCCGTCATCCCATATAACCTTTAAAGCTGACCAAGTTTCCCCATTATCAAATGATTTTTTTAATACCAGGTCTATGTCACCCGTATCGCTACAACTATTTTTTCTTCCTTCAGCAAAGGCTAAGAGAGTTCCGTTTTGAGATTTTAAAATTGTTGGAATTCTAAAACATTTGTATCCATCTTCGCCACTTTTAAAAACATAATCCAAAGTTTGAGATTGTATTGAAAATGAAATAAGAATTAAAAACAGATAAACTATTCTCATACTTAAATTTAATGATTATAGCTAATACTTTCGTTATTGATAGCAGTCAAAAATTGTTATATTGTATGAGAATAATTTCAAATAATGTATTCCAAAAAAGAAGAACTTCTAAATACTTTAACTCACTTTTTTGGATTAATTCTAACAATCATAGGAATCCCTTTTATGCTTTATTTCAATAATGATTACACTGAATACAGTCTTTTTAGTATTATACTTTTTCTTTTTGGTTTATTCTGTGTTTACCTTACTTCAACAATATATCATTATACCACAAATAATAAGTTAAAATCTGTATTTCAAAAATTAGATCACATAAGTATTTTCTATTTAATATTAGGTTCTTATGCACCAGTTTGCCTTATAACATTATTGGATTTTTCTGGAATTAATATTTTTCTAATTGTATTTATACTTGCAATAATTGGAACTATTTTAAAAGTATTTTTCACAGGAAAAATCGAAAAAGCTTCTTTACTACTTTATCTAATAATGGGATGGTTAATAATCTCTGATATCGGTACTTTATTTTCTCTTATCCCAGTTCAAGCAAAAATTCTTCTTGCCATTTCAGGTTTTTCTTATACAATTGGGGTTTTATTTTACAGATCCAATAAACAATATGCTCATACAATCTGGCACCTATTTGTACTATCTGGAAGTATAACGCATTATTTTTTTGTGATAGGATATATTATTTAATCCTATATCGAAAAACTACAATCGCACTTACAGAAAAAATAAAAAATGATATTAAATAAGGATAATCAATAAAAGACAGATTTGAATACATCATATAGACAACTACTAAGCTTAAAAGTGCTATAACTGTAAACAAAGTGAACAGTATCCATTTAAAGATTCTCATTAAATAAATATAGTTTTTGAAAATGACTAATTATTAAGTTCTTTAATAAAATAGTACATAATAATTATGATAAGTAGGCTTCCAAGTCCAATAAATAGCCCAAAATCCATAAGTTCCATATTTCATACAAATCAAATAGTGTACCTTTTAATTATATTTTAGTATAATTGTTTATGGACTGGATGAACATTTTCTTCTTAGTTAGTATATTTTGTATAATGCTTATATACTTAAAAAGAAAGTGATTACAACTAAAAGAATAGTTGTAGGCCTGATTATATTATTGATTATTTACTTGTGGGCAGAATTAGGTGTTGGAATTTTTTTCCAGGATTCTTGGGGAGGAGATTAGTCTTTTTTCTCTCCTAATTTACTACTACACTTTTCTTTTAATGCTTTAAAATCATCATCGCTACTTATTTGCATTTCAATAACATTCTTGTCCTTATCGTATAATAAAACTGTAAATGGGTATAGTATTTTTACTCTTTTTTTAGAATCTTTATTTACAGAATGCCAATTTTTTATAGCTTCACCATGTTCTTTTCTGTTATTCACTTCAAGCTCAGTCCCATCAGGAAATCCTAAATTAACAGGATACTTTAATTTAAAACATGCCTTAGATCTTTTTTTCCCTTTATCTTTTGATTTTTCCAGCTTTCTTCCATTAAGATCAAAATATACATCTCCTTTTTCTAGACCGAGTTCTAGCGGGGACATTGATCTTAAAGCTATTTCATATCCATACTTTGGAGCTAGTTTTGACTGGTCAACATAGTTGTCTTCAAATTCTTTGTCTAAATAGTTCAAAGAAATTGATGGAAGATCAGACTCAGCAATTGAAACCTTGTCTTTTGAATTAATAATCAGCTCTATGAGCTCATCATCAGAAATTACTGATTCAGTATTACATGAATAAATAAATACAAAAAGTGTTAAAAGACTAAATTTCAGTAGTGATTTCATACAACTAATATATATAATTAATTCAAATTTGAAAACCATTTATGCTTTCCAAATAAGTTTTTAGGAACTGGCTTTGAATGCATTAGGTGCCAATTTAAACCATTAATAACATTTTCTAGATACCTTTTCATGTTTGGTTTAACTATAAATAAATAAGGTAAAAATGAAATTATTTTTGGCTTATCTCTAAAAATGTGAGGGTAAACTGTTATGCTTAAAAAAATATCCTTTGATTCTTTTATAATTTCCCATACAACAAGAGATTTCCTACCACCTTTACGACCTATTAACAATTGATAACCTTCATTTTTTTTCCACTTAAAAAATTCTCGAACTAATTTGAAGTTATTTAAGTAAATAAGTTCATCAATAGATCCAACTCCAGGCCATTTAATTGTTTTATTTGATTTGCAAAAAGGATGAAATAATTCCAAATTAGATGGTTTTGAAATTAGTTCCCAAACATCTTCTCTGCTGCCATTTATTTTCTTTTTTACAGAGATACAGTGAGATTTAGTGTAATATTCAAGACTTACATCCATCCTTTATTAGAATTTTCAACCTTAAATGCAACATTATTTGAAATTAATTGCAAGGCCTTATAATTAAATACTCCGACATGAACTAAGCCTCCAGCAGTTAAAAGAGCTAGGCTTCCCAAATTATATTTTTTATACCAAACTGGCTGGTAAATAATTATTGATTGAACCTTATAAGTTTCAATAATTTTATTTTTAATGTCCCAAATTCCTGACTTTACTCTTATAAAGTCTTTTGACACATGTAGTGAGTTGTTTTTAAATAACCTCCAGTTTATAAATAATACCATTGAGAGATAAAAAAATGATGATATCAACATGTAAGAAATATTCATGAAATCAAATGATATATTGCATAAAACAAATATTATAACAGGGATAAATCCAAAGACAGATGTGTTTACAATTGGTTTTCTAATATTTGGCTTCAGTTCAATTTCATTATCGTTTTTACTTTCATAAATGAACTTAAAAAGTTCATTAGCTTGATCTTGAGAACAGCCTGGAACATTAATATTGCTTCTTTTATCAAAGGATTTAATCTCAGAACTAGATGCTTGATTAATAATTACATTTTGAATATCAAGCTTTTTCTGAATCCAGTTTTGAGAGAATGTATATTGCTGGACTTTTGAGGGAGATAAAATAAATGATTTAGTACTCAATAATCCATATTTAATTTCAAGATTATTAGATTTTTTCGTTGCCTTATATCCAAAAAATTTAAAAAGAGTGTTGATTATATTAACAGTTAATACGATTAAGATTGAATAGAACAACACGACTAAAATTATCAATGGAGTATAATTAATGTTTTTAAAAAATTCACCAATTGTTGATGAATATTCTATTTCAAAATCAGCTAAAAATTGTACTACCACAGCCAAAGAACCAAAGATGAAGCCTAGCGTTTGAAAAAATCTTGATGTTAATCCAATTTTTACAAGTGTTTTAAAATTGATTTGAAATGATTTATCATCAATTATTTCTGCTTCTTCAGCTTTGGCCTTTACGGTTTTTTGTTTTATGATTTGAGAAATTGATTTAATGTCTTCGGAAATTTGTTTTGATACAGCTTTAATATCAACCTCAGTATCCTTAGATCCGGCAGTATCCATCTGGACTTCATAAATATTAAAAAGCCTGTGAATAACAGACTGATTAATATTAATCTGTTGGATTTTTTCAAATGGTATACTAAGCTTTGTCTTTTTCAATATCCCTTTATTAATTAGAAATTGAGATTTATTAAAATCAAATCTATATGTGAAATAATAATAGTCTAAATATGAATAGATTGCTACCAAACTAAAACCTACAATTAGCAGAATTAATGCGATCTTGAAGTTACCCTGAAAAGCCGGGATTAGAGCATATAAAAAATTGTAAGCATTTTTTCTGACAGCATTAGCAAATAAAACTATGGATCCAATGGCAGATTGTTTTCTGAAAACTGAAAACTTTTCTAATAATGCTTTTCCCATACAATCATTTACTTCTTTTTTTCAATACTTTTTGAAACAAAATCTTTAAATCCTTTGGCATCATCTAAAGTTAAACCATGAATATTTATATCTGAAGTTGAACCGCCTGCTGTATAAAATTGAAGAGAGGCTAAACCAAATTTTCTAGATATAAAATCTTGATGAAGTGCAATATGTTGAATTCTATTGAAAGGGATTAAAACTGTAGTCTGCCAAAGCACGCCATATTTATAGATTACGTCATGGTCTCTAAAAGCATAGCTTTTACGATTGAATGAAATCCAATCATAAAAAAATAAAAGCAACCATATAAATAAATACAAGACAATGATTGTATTAGCATAATTTTCAAACCAATCAAAATCTAAAAAATTGAATGCTAGGCCTAGAATGGTAGATAAAATAAAAAAAACTATAATGCTAGAAATGACTGTAACTGAATAATATTTTCTATTGAGTTTAGACGTTTCTATATCCTCAAACTTTGGTAAAGTTTCTTTTAAAATTTTTTCGTTACTGAATTTGTTATTCATCAATTAATTATAGTTTACAAAAATAGACTTATTAAAATTACAACAAGTATTAATGATTTTTGTGATTTAAACGATTATTAAATTGATAAATTTTACTGTTTTATTTTGTCAATACCACAAATAAATGACTGATAATTAGTTCGAAAGGGTCTCAAAAAAAAATAAATAGTTCGGTGATCGTATTTCAAAAACTATATGGTTAACTTAAATAAAACAATCAAAATTTAAACGATTATAATACACGCATAACTAACCAAAAATGTTAATCATTTAAAATATGATTATATAATCTAACCCCCCTTTTTTGCTAGTAAATGGGGGTTAGTTTTTTAAACTTGTCAATAAAGAGGTATTAAAAAAGCCTTAATTCAAAGTTATGGCACTCTCTTTGCAAACTTCAAGACCTATGAAACATTTAAAATATTTTTTCGCAATAATAATTTTATCTTTCTCATACTCATGCTCAGTTGATGAAGGAGAAGTTGAATTAAGACCAAAGACAATGCTTGACTTAGTTCAAGAAAGCTCTAATTACACATACCTAACGTATGCTATTAGTAAAACAGGTCTTTCTAATACACTAAGCTCAAATAATGCTAATCTTACTTTATTTGCTCCCGATGATATGGCATTTGGTAGATTCTTGATGCAAAATGGGTTTAGATCAATTGATGAAATTCCTGTTGATGTTTTAAAGAAAGTACTTTTAAATCATGTATTAGGTGAACCAGTTGAATATAGTAAGTTCAAAACAGGATACTATAACACTGCAGCACAGATTGTAAAAGGTGATTACATGCAAAACCTTTCAATGCACATCGAAGAGGTAAATATGAGAATTACCCTTAATGGTGAATCTATGATTACTAGAGCAGTTAGAGCAGAAAACGGAATAGTACATGCTGTAAACAGAGTAATACCATTACCCACAATTGTAACTTTTGCTAAGGCTGATAAAAATCTTGAAATTTTACTTACTGCTTTAACTAGACCTGATTTGACTGCAGATTTTCCATCAATTTTAAGTGCTGATTCAGAGACATCTCCTGCACCATTTACTGTTTTTGCTCCAACA
>SGZB01000004.1 GCA_004321735.1 Flavobacteriales bacterium
TGAAAAGTAAAATACTCAAATACTCGTTTTTTTTGTTAGTTTTTTTCCTTACAGTTTCATGTAATGATTATCAAAAATTATTAAGAAGTGAAGATGTTGCTGAAAAATATAAAGCTGCTGAAGAATATTATGAAAATGAAGAATGGAGAAGAGCTGCAAACTTATTTGAGCAGATCACTCCAAAATACAGAGGAAGACCTCAGGCTGAAAGAGTTACATTCTTTTATGCAAATAGTTTATTAAATACAAAAAACTATGTTTTGGCTGCTTTTAAATTTGAAGAATTTGTTAAAGCCTATCCAATGAGTCAGAAAGCTGAAGAGGCAGCATTTTTAGGTGCTTATTGTTACTATAAACAATCTCCAACCTTCACATTAACTCAAGAAAAAACAGATGAGGCAATTGAAAAATTACAACAATTTATTAATTATTATCCATACTCAGAAAAACTTTCAGAAGCAAGTGATTTAGTGCAAGATTTAAGAATTAAAAAAGAAAAGAAAGCTTTTGAAATTGCAAAGCAGTACAACAAGATCAGAGATTACAAATCAGCTATAATTGTACTTAATAGTTTTATATCTGATTACCCAGGAACACCATTTAGAGAAGATGCAATATATTTCTTGTTTGATTCCTCATACAAGCTTGCGGTTAATAGTATACCTTCAAAACGACTTGAAAGGTTAAATAATGCAAAAAAATTATATTCTGAATTAATTAATGATTATCCTGAAACATCATATATCAAAGAAGCTCAGAAAAAGATTAATGAAATAGACAAAGAAATTACTATATTTGCCGGCACAAATTAATACTAATGGATTTCAAGAAAATTAAAGCTCCAACAACTACAGTAACTTACGATAGAGACAAAATAGACAATACTACTGATAACATTTACAAGGCAATCTCAATTATTTCTAAAAGAACTGTTCAAATTAATGATGAAATTAAAAAGGAGCTTACGAGTAAATTAGAAGAATTTGCAACTCCAAGTGAAAGTCTAGATGAGATTTTTGAAAACAAGGAACAAATTGAAGTTTCTAAGTTTTATGAAAGATTACCTAAGGCTCATGCTATAGCTATTGATAACTGGCTTTCTGAAAAAATCTATCACAGAAAACCGGAATCTAATTAAAAATGTCTATCCTTAAGGATAAGAATATCCTACTGGGTGTTACGGGAAGCATAGCTGCATATAAATCCGTTTTTTTATTAAGATTATTAAAAAAAGAAGGTTGTAGTATAAAAGTTTTATTGACTAAAAGTGCCCTTGATTTTATTACTCCACTTACCTTTTCTACACTTTCTAACAACAAAGTATATATTGATTTTGTAGAGGAAGAAAATTTTGAAAAAAAATGGAATAATCATGTTGAATTAGCTGAATGGGCTGATTATTTTATTATTTCACCTGCAACTTCATCAACCATCTCAAAATTAGTTAATGGAAACTCTGATAATATTTTATTAGCCACATTTTTATCTTTTTCTAAAACTGTTTTTTTTGCTCCTTCAATGGATTTAGAAATGTATAAAAGCCCTTCTACAAGTGCTAATATTAAAACATTAATTGAAAGAGGTTGTATTTGTATTGAGCCTGGTGAAGGTTTTTTAGCCAGTGGTATGCAAGGAAAAGGGAGGGTTGAAGAACCAGAAAATATTGTTGAAATTTTAAAAAATCATGTAAGAAAAGATTTGATTTTAAATAAAAAGAAGATTTTAGTAACTGCTGGACCAACGTATGAAATGATTGATTCTGTTAGATTCATAGGAAATTTTTCTAGTGGAAAAATGGGATTTGCACTGGCAGAAGCTGCTTCTAAACTAGGTGCAGATGTGTTTTTAGTGACTGGCCCCACACAACTTAAAACTGATGATATAAGTATTAAAGTTTTTAAAGTAACATCTGCTGATGAGATGTTAGATCAATGTTTGAAGCTCTTTAGTCAAATTGATATTTGTATCATGAATGCTGCAGTTTCAGATTACAAGCCAGCAAAAAAATTTGATAAAAAATTAAAAAAGGAAACTGATTTGTTGAAAGAAGTTAAATTAGTTTTAAATAAAGATATTCTAAAAGAATTAAGTGATATTAAAAGTGATAAACAGATTCTAGTTGGCTTTGCATTAGAGACTGATGATGAAGTGAATAATGCTAAGCTTAAATTAAAAAATAAAAATTTAGACGCTATCGTTATGAATTCTTTAAATGATGATGGTTCTGGTTTTGATTCTGATACAAATCAAGTTACTTTTATTACAGAATTGATATCAAAAAAAATTAATCTCAATAGTAAATCTGTTGTTGCACATGAAATTCTTACTGAAATCGCTAATCTGTAGCTTAGGTCTTTTAAGTTTAAATTTAAACTCTCAGCAGTTTGATCCTATAATTACTATCAATTCGCAAAATATCAATCAAACTGAAAAAGCAGTATTTGATGAATTGAAAAACTCAATTAGTGATTTTTTAATTAATAATTCATTTTCACAAAATGTTTATTCCTCAAAACAGAAAATCAAGCTATCTCTAGTTGTAACTATCAAAAAGTATAATGATTACAATTTTGTTGCTGATTTTGATTTTCAATCTTTTAGACCAGTCTTTAATTCTGAATATCAAACTTCAAATTTCAGATATAAAGACAATAATGTGAGTTTTAGATTTGAGCCAAATGAACCAATGACCTTAATGAATAATAGGTTTTCTGGTGATTTAGTTTCACTATTATCTTTTTATTCTTTTATAATTATCGGATATGATATGGATACGTTCGTTGAAAATTCTGGAAATGACTATTATAAATCTGCAAAGAATATTCTTGATAGAGCATTAAGTTTTTCAAGTTCTTCAAACTGGAACCCTCAAAGTAATGGTGGAAGAATAAATAAATATTGGTTAATTGATAGTCTTCTATCATCAAACTATTCCATATTGAAAAAAATTAATTATGAGTACCACATTAAAGGTATAGATCAATTAATCTCAAATAAAGATCAAGGTCTATCAAATATTTTAAATATTATTAAATACTTTAAAGAAATGGAGAGATATAGACCTAATTCAATACTAAGTCAGATTTTTTTTCAATCTAAAAATTTAGAAATATTTAATATTTTAAATACAAATAAAATTGAAAAAATTGATGAAGTAATTAGTGATTTAAATAATGTTGCTCCATTTTTTTCAAATCAGTGGAATAATTTAAATTAATATGATTGTCCATCTAGAAATAAAGAATTTTATTTTAATTGATTTCTTATCAATTGATTTCAAAAAAGGTTTCTCAGTTATTACTGGTGAAACTGGATCTGGAAAGTCAATTATTTTAGGAGCACTTAATTTACTGCTTGGAAAAAGAGTCGACCATAAGGTAGTTGGTCCAAGAAAAGATAAATGTGTAATTGAGGCGCAATTTAATATTAAAGATTTAAACCTAATTAACTTTTTTAAAGCCAATGATCTAGATTATATTCAGGAAACTATTATAAGAAGGGAAATAATGGTAAATGGTCGTTCAAGAGCCTTTGTTAATGACACTCCTGTAAATCTTGAAACTTTAAAAAATATTGGATCAAAATTAATTGACATTCATAATCAAAATCAAAATGAGATTTTAGCAAATAAATCATTTTTTTACAATTTTATTGACTTTTATTCAAATCAATCTTCTTTTGTAGATTCATATAAGAGCAAGTATCATAACTATCTCAATAAACTTAATCAGCTTGAATTAATTATTGAAAAAAAGAAAAAATTTAATACAAATCTAGAGTATAACCAGTTTTTACTTAACGAGCTCTCCTCAATAAATCTAAAAAAAGATGAAAAAGAAGAACTTGAAAATTATTATAATACTTACAAAAATTTTGACAAGGTTAATAAAGCTTTTAAAGAGATAAATAATTCGATTTCAGGTAATATTGATATTATACAAAGTCTACACAATATTCAATCTAATTTGCAGAGCATATGTGATTTTAGCGCAGATTTAAAAAATATTAATCAAAGATTTGAGACTTGTTTAATTGAAATTAAAGATGTTATCAGTGAAATCGAAATTTTATCAAGTACCATCTCATATGATCCTACTAAACTAGATGAAATACAATCTAGGTTATTTAAGATTCAAGGTCTAGAAAATAAACATAATGTTTCTTCTTTTAATGATTTAATTCAGGTTGAAAATGATTTAAAAAGTAAATTGAATGACTCTGAAGTTTTTGATAAAGAAATTGATCAATTAAATAAATTAATTAATAATCTTGAATTAGATTTATTAAAGGATGCTGATAAGATATATGTAAATAGATTACATTTTTCAAAAAAATTATCCAATGAGATACAAAAAGTTTTCTCTAAATTATCTTTAACAAATTCAAATATTGAATTCTCATTTGTTAAAAATGATAAACTTAATGAGTTTGGAATTGATAATCTCTCTGTCATGTACGCAGGTGGTAAAAATTTAGAAAAAAAACCATTAAAAAAAGTAGCATCTGGAGGTGAAAAATCTAGAATTTTATTGGCATTAAAATCAATTTTTTCTCGTAAAAATAGTTTGCCAACGATAATTTTTGATGAAATAGATTCAGGAACTAGTGGCGAAATTGCAAATTCTATTGGAGATTTAATGAACAAAATGGGTGAAACTATTCAAGTAATAGCGATCACACATTTAGCTCAGGTAGCAGCTAAAGGAATGAATCACTTTAAAGTGATAAAAATTGAAAATATTGAAAATAATATCAAAACAGATATTTATGAGTTAGATATTGAAAATAGAATAGAAGAAATAGCTGGTATGATATCTGGAAAAGAAATAACTGATTCTGCTCTAAAACAAGCAGAAGAACTTCTTAAATAATTATATTTAAATAAAAAAAATGAGTAATAATTTATTAAAAGGCAAAAAAGGGATAATTTTTGGAGCACTTGATGAAAATTCTATTGCTTGGAGAACAGCTGTAAAGATTAAAGAACAGGGTGGTGATTTTGTACTAACTAATGCACCTGTTGCTTTGAGAATGGGGAGTATGAATAAATTAGCTGAAGAGACAAGTTCAGAAATAATTCCTGCAGATGCTACTAAAGTTGAAGATCTTGAAAATTTAATTTTAAAAACTCTTGAAATTTTTAACGGAAAAATTGATTTTGTACTACACTCAATTGGAATGTCAGTTAATGTTAGAAAAGGTAGAAAATACACTGATTTAAATCATGATTGGCTTACAAAAGGTTGGGATGTTTCAGCTGTTTCATTTCACAAATTATTACAAACACTATATAAATTAGATGCCATGAATGAATGGGGAAGTATAGTTGCACTTTCATACATGGCTGCTCAAAGAGTTTTTCCCAATTATAATGATATGGCTGATAATAAAGCATACTTAGAATCAATCGCTAGAAGCTTTGGATATTTTTTTGGAAAAGAGAAGAAGGTTAGAGTTAACACTATCAGTCAATCTCCTACACCAACAACAGCTGGAAAAGGAGTGACTGGTTTTGATGGATTTATCACATATGCTGAGAAAATGTCTCCTTTAGGAAATGCTACTGCTGACGAGTGTGCAGATTATACAGTAACATTATTTTCAGATCTTACAAGAAAAGTTACTTTACAGAACCTTTATCACGATGGAGGCTTTAGTAATGTTGGTGTTAGTCAAGATATTATAGATATAATATCTAAATAGTTTGATGAAAAGAATTGGTATTTCAGGTGGTATCGGTTCAGGTAAAACTTTTATTTCTAATATTTTTAAGGAAAATAATTATAAAATATTCAATTCGGATTTAGTAGCAAGAGATATACTAAATAATGATAAAAGTATCAGATATAAAATAATTTCAAGTTTTGGCAACAATTCATATGACCTTATCGGTTTAAATAAAGAATATATTTCAGATTTGATTTTTAATTCTGAAGAAAAAAGATTAAAACTTAACAAAATAGTACATCCTAGGGTTTACCTAAAATATTTAGATTTTTTAAAAATCAATTCAGATTATAATTCAATCATTGAGAGTGCTCTTTTACATCAAACAGAAAGTTTTGGATTAAATGATTTTAATATAATAATAACATGTCCTGTTGAAAAAAGAGTGGAAAGAGTTATTTTAAGAGATAAAACGAATATAAATTTGGTGAATAAAATTATTGAATCACAAGTTGACTATCAATCAATTATTAAAGATTTTGATTATCATATTGTTAACTTAGATAAAGAAAAAACATACAAAGAGGTTATTAAAATTATTCAAATGTTAGATGAATAAAATTAAATATTCAATATTGGTTTTACTAATGTCAATTTCTCTAATTGGGATTATTTTTGTTCAAAGTTTTTGGATTAAGACAACCTTAGATAACAGAGAAAGACAATTTTCATTAAATGTAAACCAGGCATTAAAAACTGTTACAGAGTCTATCAAGGATAGAGAAATGAGAGATTACCTCGCAGTTTATCAAAAACTTATTGACAGCATTGGTGAACCTCAGGAATCACAACTCACATCAGTTTTTCAATATATAAATAGAAATCAGAATACTAACCAAACCTTTGTTTATTCTCATGGAATTTTGGAGGAAGATTATAATATTACATCCAGTTTATTAGAATCTAAAAGTTCTGATTCAACTAACATAAAGGACTATAAAAGTTTAAAAACTACTACAATTATTGATGATGCATTTGACAGAGAAATGCAAAATATGAGCTCTATTGAAAGACTTCAAAGAGTTGAAAAAATGTCATTGATTGATAGAGCTAAATACGAATCTGTTTTCAGTGATTTGGCAAAATTAAAACCAATTCATAAAAGAGTTAATAATGTTGAAATTGAATTACTTCTTCAGAGGGAACTTAGAGAAAGAGATCTTGATTTAGATTATGATTACAGAGTATTTGATGGTGAATTGGCTACCAAAGTAGGATCAGATAGATATACTAATTTAGAAGGCGTTGAAAAATTTTCTATGCCTCTTTTTGCTAATGATAAAGGAGAAACAAATTTTTCCTTAGTAATAGGTTTTCCAAATAGGGTCTCATACCTAAGATCGTCAATTTCTTTTCTAATTATTCTTTCTATTGTATTCACTTTAGTCATAATTATATCCTTTGTTTCTACAATCTTAAGCTCGATAAGACAAAAAAATATCTCTGAAATGAAAACTGACTTCATTAATAATATGACGCATGAATTTAAAACTCCGATAGCAACGATTGATCTTGCACTCAATGCAGTTAAAAATGAGAAGGTAAAAAAAGACAACACCTTAGTTGATAAATATCTAAATATTATTAAGGAAGAAAATAAAAGAATGAATTTACAAGTTGAAAACGTTCTAAAAATATCTCAGCTTGAAAACAAAAATATATTATTGAATAAAACTAAAATTAATATTAATGATATTATTTTAAAATCTGTGGCCTCAGTAAAGCTCTTGTTAGATGAGAAAAATGGAAGTATTGATTTAAAACTCTGCGAAAATATCATTGAGTTTGAATTTGCTTTTGATGAAATGATTAATGTTTTTATTAACATATTGGACAACTCTATTAAATATTCAAGAGAAGAACCTAAAATACACATTGAAACATTTATGGATCAAAATCAAATTAAAGTTAAAATTTCAGATAATGGAATAGGTATGAGCACCAAAGTAAAAAACAAAATTTTTGAAAATTTTTATAGAGAAACTAAAGGAAATATTCATAATGTAAAAGGTCATGGACTAGGTTTGTCCTACGTGAAGCAAATTGTTGACTTACATGGTGGCACGATTTCTGTGTCTAGTGATTTAAATAAGGGGACATCCTTTACTTTGTCATTTAATGTCTAAAAGAAAAAAAATATTATTAGTTGAAGATGATCCAAATTTTGGATCTATTTTGAATGATTATTTAAATCTGCACTCATATTCTTCCACACTAGCAAAAAACGGAATTGAGGGTCTAGAAAAGTTTAAAAAATACTCTTTTGATTTATGTATTTTAGATGTTATGATGCCTTTCAAAGATGGCTTTACTTTGGCTGAGGAAATTAGAGAAATTGATGAGGACATTCCAATTGTTTTTTTAACTGCAAAATCTCTCAAAGATGATATAATAAAAGGTTTTAAAATAGGTGCTGATGATTATTTAATCAAACCATTTGATTCTGAAATACTTTTGTTAAAAATCAAATCAATATTTAAAAGAAAATTAATTGAAGATTCTAAAGTTGAAACAAAAGAACAGTATAATTTTTCATCGTTCGTATACAATTCTAAATTTAGAACCTTAAGGTTTAAAGAAGAGGATGAGATAAATTTATCTCCTAAAGAATCAAAATTATTGCAGTTATTACTTCAGAATACTAATGATTTGACCTCTAGAGAAGAGGCTCTTGTCAAAATTTGGAATGATGATAATTACTTTACATCAAGAAGTATGGATGTTTACGTTACTAAAATTCGTAAATATTTAAAAAAGGATCCAACTATTTCTATCGAAAATATACATGGAAAAGGATTTAAATTAAACGTTTAATCTTTTTTTGGGTGATATTTTTTAACTGTTCTAATTAAATGTTTCTTTGTGACGTGTAGATATCTTTCTGTTGTTGTAATACTTGAATGACCTAGCATTTTTTGTATACTCACAATGTCAGCTCCATTTTCTAGTAAGTGTGTCGCAAATGAGTGCCTTAGAGTATGTGGACTTATTTTTTTCTTTATCCCAACTTTTTTTCTTGTTTCTTCTATTATATTATATATCATCACTCTTGTTAGTTTTTTTCCTCTGTTATTTAGAAAGAGAATATCCTCATAACCTCTTTTTACCTTAACTTGATTTCTTTCATAATTAATATATTCATTTAAAAAGTTTTTAGCCTGATCACTAATTGGCACAAACCTTTCTTTATTGCCTTTTCCCAATACTTTTAACAAGGATTCAGTTTTAAAAATATCAGAAATATTTATTTCTATAAGTTCACTAACTCTCAATCCACAACTATATAATAATTCAATTATTGATTTATTTCTTAATTTATTATTGATTTTATTGAATGAATAATATTCAATCATACTATCAATTTCATTGATATTTAATGTTAATGGTAATTTTGAACCTAACCTTGGATGACTTATATTTTCTAATGGATTTTCATCAATATATTTTTCAAGAATCATAAAATTAAAAAATCTCTTTAATGAAGAGATTAAACGCGACTGACTAGAGGAATTTATTTTTTTTGACTCATTTCTTATAAATTCATTTAATAAATCATTTTTTTTTAAAATATTATACTCCTCTAAATTATTTTCTTTAAAAAACTGAATAAGTTTTTTTAAATCACTAGAATATGCATTAGCTGTATTTTCAGAAAGATTTTTTTCTAATTTCAAGAAATTTTTAAAATCTTCTACTATTGATTGCCAATTCATTTCAAATAATGATAATTTTATATTATGAAATTACAAATAATTAACGGCCCAAACCTCAACTTATTAGGAACAAGAGAAACAAAAGTTTATGGGAATATGACGTTTGATGAATATTTCAAAATACTTAAAAATAAATATTCAAATTTAGATCTTCATATTTTCCAATCTAATGTAGAGGGAGAAATTATAAATAAAATACATGAAGTAGGTTTTGAATATGACGGAATAATTCTAAATGCGGCAGCATATACTCATACTTCAGTAGGTATAGCTGATTCAGTCAGATCAATTAATACACCTGTTATAGAAGTTCATATTTCTAATACAATTTCTCGAGAAGACTATAGACATGTCTCTTACATAGGTCCGCACGCTAAGGGTATAATTATGGGTTTTGGGTTGAAAAGCTATGATCTAGCAGTTGAAAGTTTTATTTCAAATGATTAAAGATGAATTACCTCACCATATGCATCTGCTACAGCTTCCATAACAGCCTCACTTAATGTTGGGTGTGGGTGTACCGCTTTAAGAATTTCGTGTCCGGTAGTTTCTAATTTCCTTCCAACAACTGCTTCCGATATCATTTCTGTTACATTGCTTCCTATCATATGACATCCTAACCATTCACCATATTTTGCATCAAAAATAACTTTTACAAAACCCTCAGGTGTTCCAGATGATTGAGCTTTTCCAGATGCTGAGAAAGGAAATTTACCAACCTTAATTTCGTATCCATTATCAATTGCTTGTTTTTCTGTAAAACCAACTGATGCTATTTCAGGTTTACAGTAAGTACATCCTGGAATATTGTTGTAATCTATCGGAGATGTATTTAAACCTTTTATATTTTCAACACATGTAATACCTTCAGCGGAAGCTACGTGTGCTAAAGCTGGACCTGAAACTACATCACCAATAGCATAAAAACCTTCTACATTTGTTTTGTAGAAATCATCAACAGATATTTTATCATTTTCGACTTTAATTCCAATATTTTCAAGTCCAATATTTTCAATATTTGATTTAATTCCAACAGCACTAAGAACTACATTGGCTTCAAACTCAATAATTTCATCTTTTGAGTTTTTTATTTTTACTGAAACACTCTTATCATTGGCTTTAGATTCTATCAGTTCAGCTGAAGTCATAATATTGACACCCTGTTTCTTAAGGATTTTTTCTAATTCTTTTGAAATATCTTCATCTTCAACAGGTGTTATTCTTGGCATATATTCAACAACAGTAACTTTACTTCCCAGGCTATTGTAGAAATATGCAAATTCAATCCCAATCGCACCAGAACCAACAATTATAATCTCTTTAGGTTGTTTTTCTAAAGTCATAGCTTTTCTATAGCCTATTATATTGATGCCATTTTGCTTTAGTGAGGGAATCTCTCTTGATCTTGCACCTGTTGCAATTATTACATATTTTGCTGTAATTTTATTGACTTCTTCATTATTTTTTTCAATAGTGATTGATTTATCAGAATTAATAGAAGCACTTCCAGTAAATACTTTAATTTTATTTTTTTTCATCAAAAAGTTTACTCCTTTACTCATCGTTCCAGCTACATTTCTACTTCTTTGAATAACTTTTTCAAAGTTACTATTAATATTTTCCGCAGAAATACCATAATCATCTGATTTTTTAAGATAATTATAGACCTCAGCAGATTTTAATAGAGCCTTCGTAGGTATGCATCCCCAGTTCAAGCATATTCCTCCTAAACTTTCTTTTTCAATTATCGCAGTGTTAAATCCAAGTTGAGATGCTCTTATAGCAGTTACATAACCTCCTGGACCACTTCCAATTACAACGATATCATATTTATCCATAATTAATCTTTTTTAAAATTTAAACTTGCTGAGTTTACACAATATCTTAAACCTGTATCGGTAGGCCCATCATTAAAAACATGCCCCAAGTGTCCATCACAATTTGAGCATAAAATTTCTGTTCTTTTCCTGTTTAATGAATTATCTTCTTTATAAATAATTGAGCCCTTAATACATTCATCGAAACTTGGCCAACCACATCCACTGTCAAATTTTGATTTACTCTCAAAAAGTACATTCCCACAACCTTTACACTTATACGATCCATCTTCAAAAAACATATTGTATTCTCCGGAAAATGGCATTTCTGTGGCTGCATTTCTCAATACTTCATAGCTCATTTTATCAAGATTTTTTTTCCAGTATTCTTTACCCTTTTTCATCTTTCTTGAAAATTAAAGCTACAGAATTAACACAATGTCTGATTCCTGTTGTGTTTTTGGGTCCATCATTAAAAACATGCCCTAAGTGACCTCCACATTTTTTACATTTTATTTCTTTTCTGGGATATCCAAGCTTATAATCTACATCATACTCAATTTTATCACTTATTTCTTTGTCAAAACTGGGCCATCCACAATACGAATTATATTTTCTACTAGATTTATATAGGGGCTCATCACAACCTGCGCAATGATATGTTCCTTTTTCATAAAAGTTGTCATATTTTCCAGTAAATGGTCTTTCTGTATATGCTTTTCTTAATACTAAGTATGACATTTCATCTAATTGCTCCCTCCATTCCAAATCAGTTTTTTCTATTTCATATTTAGCTTGACTGGAGATTACCTGAGTAGATATTAAAAATAAAATATTGATAAAGAAAAATCTAAGTATCATTTTGTATATTTCTCAACAAAAGTAACTTATATTTTTTAAAAACTCACTGATAATTGAGCATAACTAATCAAAAAAAAATTGTTAACGCCTGGGCATTTTATGATTGGGCTAATTCAGTTTATCCACTAGTAATTTCTACTGCTATTTTTCCAATTTTTTACATGGCTCTCTTTGTTGAATCTGACTATATAGATTTATTGGGATTTAATTTTAAAAACACCGCTCTAATACAATTTATAACGTCATTTGTTTTCTTGTTCTTAGCTATTCTAGTTCCTATCATGTCAGGAATAGCTGATTTTTTATCTAATAAAAAATCATTTATGAAATTTTTTGTTGTAACAGGAAGTTTTTCTTGTATTGGATTATATTTTTTTGATTTAGAAAATATTTATTTGGGTATATTTTTTTACGCTTTTGCACTTTTTTCTTTTTGGGCTTCACTAGTATTTTATAACTCATATTTACCTGATATTGTTAAACCGGAAGATCAAGATAAAGCGAGTGCTTTAGGCTATTCATATGGCTATGTGGGGAGTGTACTCCTTCTTTTATTAAATATTTTTATGATAAATTTTCCTGAAACTTTTGGTTTTGAAAACTCGAATGAAGGTAAAATTCAAGCCATGAGAGTTTCTTTTTTAACTGTTGGTTTTTGGTGGTTAATTTTTAGTCAATATACTTTTTATTATTTACCAAAAAGTAATAAAAAAGTAGATAGAAAATTGATTTTTAAAAAATCTATTTTTTTTGGTGGTTTTGATGAGTTATTAGCGGTATGGAAACTGCTTAAAAAAGATAAAAGTGTTAAAAAATTTTTAATAGCTTTTTTTACATTTTCGACAGCTGTTCAGACAATTATCCTAATCGCAACTTATTTTGGAGAACAAGAAATTAATTGGGCAGATGGAGAAAAAACCTCAGGATTGATACTTAGTATGCTTTTGATTCAATTAATTGCAATAATTGGATCGTTCGGAGGTGCATATTTTTCAAAAATTATTGGTAATGTAAATACCCTAATTATTTTTAATATTTCTTGGTTTTCTATTTGTATCATTGCTTACTTTATTGAATCTACTACTGAATTTTATATTGTTGCTGGATTAGTTGGTCTTGTGATGGGTGGAATTCAATCTTTGTCAAGATCAACTTACTCAAAACTTATTCCTAAAACTGAAAATACTTGTTCTTATTTCAGTTTTTATCAGATGTGTATGATTATAAGTATTGTTCTTGGAACATTTATGTCTGGTGCTATTGATCAAATAACTGGAAATATTAGATATTCTATTTTATTGTTTGCTTCATTATTCTTGTTAGGGTCATTTCTTTTAAGAAACTTAAAGGTTAGTTAGAACTGACAATATTTTAATGGCATGGAACTTGAAACTTTAGGTTATACAAAAAGGTTTGCCTTTTAATATGACATAATGACACTATATGAGTAATATTTTTGATATAAATTCTATTTCTTTTGATCCTATTGACGAAGAATCAGAATTAATTCCTTTGATGACATCTGATGATGAAGAAGCTATTTCTAAAGAGAAATTACCAGAGTCTCTTCCAATTTTACCGCTAAGAAATACAGTTTTATTTCCTGGTGTTGTTATTCCAATCACAGCATCTAGAGATAAATCAGTTAAATTAATTAAGAATGCTAACTCAGGAGATAAACTAATTGGTGTTGTGTCTCAAAAGGATTCTTCAGTTTCAGATCCTAAAATTTCTGACATTAATAAAATTGGGACTGTTGCAAAAATTTTAAGAGTACTTCAAATGCCTGACGGAAACATAACTGTTATCATTCAAGGAAAGAAAAGATTTGAGTTAAAAGACATCATTTCAGATGACCCATATTTCACAGCTACTATAAATGAAATACCGGAATCTAAACCAAATTCCACTGATAAAAAATTTATTGCAATTATTGATTCTATAAAAGATTTAGCTCTAAAAATTATTAATGAAAACCCCAATATTCCTTCTGAGGCATCTTTTGCAATAAAGAACATTCATAGTAATGCTTTCCTTGTCAATTTCGTTTCATCTAATATGAATATTTCAGTTAATGAAAAATATAATATTCTTAAAATTAATGGTTTACAGGACAGAGCTTTAAGTTGTTTAAAGTTTATGAATGTTGAATTTCAAAAACTAAGTCTAAAAAATGATATTCAATCTAAAGTTAGGACAGATTTAGATCAACAACAAAGAGAGTATTTTTTGAATCAGCAATTAAAAACAATTCAAGAAGAATTAGGTACTTCATCAAATGACCAAGAGATTGAAGAAATGAGAGTTAAGTCTAAAACTAAAAATTGGAACGATAAAATTGCTGATCATTTTAACAAAGAGTTAGCAAAGCTACAGAGAATGAATTCACAGGCTTCTGAATATTCAATTCAAAGAAATTATATTGAGTTAATTCTTGATCTTCCTTGGAATAAATATTCTGATGATAATTTTGATATAAAGAGAGCTAATAAAATACTAGATAGAGATCATTATGGACTTAAGGATGTAAAGGATAGGATTTTAGAACAAATTGCAGTTCTTAAGCTTAAAAAAAATATGAAGTCTCCTATACTTTGCTTTTATGGACCTCCTGGCGTAGGTAAAACTTCTTTAGGAAAATCAATCTCTGAAGCATTAGGCAGGGAATATGTTAGGATTTCATTGGGCGGTTTGAGAGATGAAGCTGAATTGAGAGGTCATAGAAAAACATATATTGGAGCAATGCCTGGAAGAATAATACAAAATCTCAAAAAAGTAAAAACTTCAAATCCTGTTTTTATTCTTGATGAAATTGATAAGCTTTCTGTTGGTTCTCAAGGAGATCCATCATCAGCATTGCTTGAAATTTTGGATCCAGAGCAAAACAATGAGTTTTATGACAATTTCTTAGAGTTAGGTTACGATTTATCCAAGATTTTATTCATTGCTACTGCAAATAATTTAAATACTATTCAGCCTGCTCTTCTTGACAGAATGGAATTGATTAACCTATCGGGTTACAGCTTAGAGGAAAAAATAAATATTGCTAAAAAACATTTAATAAGCAAACAATTAAAAGCCAACGGTTTGGAAGACTTTCCTTTTAAATTAGATAGTAATTCTTTAAAAAAAATAATTCAAGGTTATACTAGGGAGTCAGGAGTTAGAAACTTGGAAAAATGTATTGCTAAAATTTGCAGATCATATGCCAAGCAAATTGTTGAAAATAATTTAGAAGAAATAAACTCAGAAAAACTTAATATTGAAAAATTTTTAGGTGTTCCTGTAACAAAACAAGATGCTGAAAAAAATAATCTTCCTGGTATTTCTACAGGATTAGCATGGACGCAATATGGCGGTGAAATTCTATATATTGAATCTATAATTTCCAAAGGAAAAGGTGGTTTAACTATCACTGGAAACTTAGGTAAAGTAATGAAAGAGTCTGCTACAATAGCTCTTGAATTCATAAAGTCAAATTGTGCTACTTTTGGTATTAATTCTGATATTTTTAATAAATACAACATTCATTTACATGTTCCTGAAGGAGCTACCCCTAAAGATGGTCCTAGTGCAGGAATAACGATTTTAACATCTTTGATTTCTCTTCTAACCCAAAGAAAGGTTAAAAATAATTTTGCTATGTCAGGTGAGATAACTTTGAGAGGAAAAGTACTTCCTGTAGGTGGAATAAAAGAAAAAGTTTTAGCTGCTAAAAGAGCTAATGTAAAAGAAATTATTCTTTCCTCCGATAATCAAAAACACGTAAATGATATTGATTCAAAATATCTAAAAGGTCTCAAGTTCCACTATGTTAGTGAAATGAAAGATGTTATAGGAATTGCAATCATGAAAAATAAAATTTATAATTCCATTGAGTTTTAATTAGATTTGTTTAAATATGATCATAACTATTGATGGTCCATCCTCATCGGGAAAAAGTTCTGTAGCAAAAGAGATTTCAAAAATTTTTGATATTGTACATATTGATTCTGGTGCAATTTATCGAGCAATAACATTTCTAGCTATTAATTTCAAATGTATTGAGAATGAAAGTAATGTTAATTATAAGCTACTAACTGATGTTATTCATAGTAAAAAAATCACTTTTGAAAAAAACAATAATAGTTATTCTATAGCTATTGATGGTGTAGATGTAGAGTCAAAAATTAGAAACTCTAAAATTTCAAAGCTTGTTAGTATTATTGCAGCTGAAAAATCTATTAGAGATTATGTTTTAATTATACAGCATCAAATAGCTTCTCAAAATTCAATTGTTATGGACGGTAGAGATATAGGTTCTGTAGTCTTTCCTAATGCTGAATATAAGTTTTATATAGATGCGTCAATCAAAGAAAGATCTCACAGAAGATGGACTGAGTTAAAGGAATCCGAGTCTAATATAACTATTAAAAATGTTGAGAAAGATTTAATAAATAGGGATTTTAATGACACAAACAGATCTATTTCTCCTCTTAAGATTCCAGAAAATGCAGTTATTATAAATTCTGATGATAAGTCAATAAAAAATGTTGTTGATGAAATTGTAGGTTTAATAAAATCAAATTCTTGAGTTAAAACTTGCATAAGATTTAAATTGAAGTTAGATTCGCGTACCTTTTTGGAGTAAAATAGATAAAAAAGGTTAAAAAAAGTTTAATTCTTCTGGTATCTCCTGAGTCTATAAATTAAACCAGAATACAAATTGTAGATAATATGCCTGCAAAAAAAACAAAAGAGAAGGATGAATTAGAAGAAAAAAAATCCTCTCCAAAAAAATCAAGCACTAAAGCTTCTGAAAAAAAAACTACAAAGAAAGCTACTGCTAAATCCACTGTAAAAAAGTCAACTAAGAAAGAAAAAGAAGTTGTCGTTGAAGAAAAAGATCAAAATAATACTGATTCAGTAAGTAAAACTGAAGTCTCAAAGAAAAAACCTGTTGAAACTAATGATTTTGACTGGAATGAATTTGAACAAGGTATTCAATCATTAGATCAAAATCAGATTGATGAATTTGAAAATTTAATAAATGAAAATTTTGTTGACACATATAATGAGAATGTTATACAAGGTGAAGTCATTAATATAACAGAAAGAGAAGCAATTATAGATATAAATGCAAAGTCTGAGGGAGTTATTTCACTTAATGAATTTAGATATAATCCTGATTTAAAAATTGGTGATAAAGTAGAAGTTATTGTGGATGTACAAGAGGATAAAACTGGACAACTAGTACTTTCTCACAGAAAAGCAAGAACTATAAAAGCCTGGGAAAGAGTTAATGAAGCACATGAAAAAGAAACTATTGTGACTGGTTTTGTTAAGTGTAGAACTAAAGGTGGAATGATTGTAGATGTTTTTGGTCTAGAAGCATTCTTACCAGGATCTCAAATTGATGTTAAACCTATAAGAGATTACGATCAGTATGTTAATAAAAACATGGAATTTAGAATTGTAAAAATTAACCATGAATTTAAAAATGTTGTTGTATCTCACAAAGCACTAATCGAGGCTGATATTGAAGAACAGAAAAAAGAAATCATTTCTCAGTTAGAGAAGGGACAAGTTCTTGAAGGTGTAGTAAAAAATATTACTACTTATGGTGTTTTTATTGATCTAGGAGGTGTTGATGGTTTAATTCATATTACAGATCTATCTTGGAATAGAATTAATCATCCAAGTGAAATTTTGGAGTTAGATCAAAAGTTAAATGTAGTTATTTTAGATTTTGATGATGATAAATCAAGAATTCAACTTGGCGTTAAACAATTAAGTAAGCATCCATGGGAAAATTTAGATGCTGATCTCAAAGAAGGTGATAAAGTAAAAGGAAAAGTTTCTGTATTGGCTGATTACGGTGCATTCATTGAAATTGTCGATGGTGTTGAGGGATTGGTACATGTTTCTGAAATGTCCTGGTCGACTCACTTAAGATCTGCTCAGGATTTTGTAAATATTGGTGACGAAATAGAAGCTGTTATCCTAACACTTGATAGAGAAGATAGAAAAATGTCATTAGGAATCAAACAACTAACAAGCGATCCTTGGACTGATATTACTAAAAAATATCCTTTAGATTCAAAACATAAGGGTAAAATTAGAAATTTCACAAACTTTGGTGTTTTTGTAGAACTAGAAGAAGGAATTGACGGATTAGTTTATATTTCCGACTTATCATGGACTAAAAAAATCAAACATCCATCCGAATTGTTTTCTATTTCTGATGAAATTGAAGTTGTAGTATTAGAACTAGATGTAAATGAACGTAAGTTAAGTTTGGGTCATAAACAAACTAAGGATAATCCTTGGGATAAATATCTTAAGACTTACGCTGTTGATACTACACATAATTTAAAAATCGATTCTATAACCGATAGGGGAGGATTAATTAATTTAAGTGAAGAATTAGTTGCAATAGTTCCCAAGAAACACATGGTTAAAGAAGATGGTTCTGAATTAGCAGTTGGTGAGGATACTGAATTTAAGGTTATTGAGTGTAACGGTGATTTTAAAAGAATAGTTCTATCTCATACTTCTATGTTTAAAAAAGCAAAGCCGAGTACACCCAAAAAGCCTAAGAAAAAGGATAATTTAGATAAGTCTACGCTTGGTGATATTGAAGCTCTTGCTGATCTTAAAAAGCAGATGGAAGATGAAGAAAGTAAATCTTAAAGATTTTCTTTAATTTTCTTAGAAATATAATCCCCAACCTCACTTGTTGTTGACGGGTTATTCTTATTCAAATCAGCGGTAGATATTTTGTTTTCTAATGAAATGTTTACCGCTTTTTTTATAATCCTTGATTCTTCATTTAAATTTAAAAACTCCAACATCATTGCTGCAGATAGAATTGTTGCAATTGGATTAGCTATATTTTTGTTTTTTGCTTGTGGATATGAACCATGAATTGGTTCAAAAAGACCTCTATTTTTACCAATTGATGAAGAACATAAAATTCCAATTGATCCACCGATAACACTTGCCTCGTCTGAAATTATATCTCCAAATAAATTTTCAGTTAATATAACATCAAATTGTTTTGGGTTTATAATCATCTGCATAGCAGCATTATCTACAAACATATATTCGAAATTAATATCAGAGTGTTTTTTTGAAATGTTTTGGACTGTTTTTCTCCAAAGTCTTGATGTTTCCAAAACATTTGCTTTATCAATTAGTGTTATTTTTTTTCTTCTGATTTTAGCATAATTAACTGCTATTTCAGTTACACGCTCAATTTCATTAATATTATATTCACACAAATCAGATGCTGATGTTTTTGATGATTTTTTTTCCCCAAAATATAATCCTCCTGTAAGTTCTCTTACAATTAACATATCAACGTTTTCAATCCTGTCCTTCTTTAGTGGAGAAAATTCAAATAACTGACTATATGATTTTACAGGTCTTAAATTAGCGTAAAGACCTAATTCCTTTCTAAGTTTAAGTAAGCCTTGTTCAGGTCTCAAAGTTGAATCAGGGTCATTGTCAAATTTTGGATCTCCAATTGCTCCAAAAAGTACAGCATCAGAATTTTTACAAGCATTTAATGTAGATTGAGGAAGGGGGTCTGAATGTTTATCAATTGCTATTCCTCCAACATCATAATAGCTAAAATTAAAATCAATATTTCTCTTTTCAGAAATAGATTTTAGAACTTTGATTGCCTCACTAATAATTTCAGGTCCTATTCCATCACCTGGTAAAACTGCAATATTTAGCATTTTAAACTAATAAAGTTGTTAATTTTTTCTTTTTTTGAAACTAAGAAGTCGATATCATCATAACCATTAATTAAACATGTTTTTTTATACTGATCAATATCAAAATTTATTGAATTATTGTTAAACTTTAATGTTTGATTAGGTAAATCAACTTCAAATTTAATATCTGGTTTATTATAAATTTTATTAAAAATAATTTCTAAAGTTTCATCGCTAACTTGTATTGGTAAAATATTATTATTTAATGCATTCATTTTAAAAATATCTGCAAAAAAACTAGAGATTATTACTTTGAATCCATAGTCTTTGAGAGCCCATGCTGCATGCTCTCTACTTGACCCACAACCAAAATTTGAACCAGAAACTAAAATTTCTCCAGAATACTTTTTGTTATTTAAAACAAAATCAAGATTAAGTTCATTTTTTTTGTTGAATCTCCAATCCCGAAAAAGATTTTCTCCAAAGTTTTTTTTGCTAGTAGCTTTTAAAAATCTTGCAGGTATAATTTGATCAGTATCAATATTTTCAACTGGTAAAGGAATAGCAGATGAAATCAAAGTTTTTATTTTATTTTTATTGTTCATTAATATCAATAATTTTTCCATTAACAGCCGTTGCTGCTGCCATCAATGGACTTGAAAGTATTGTTCTGGACCCTGGTCCTTGCCTTCCTTCAAAATTTCTATTAGAGGTTGAAACACATATTTCACCAGGTGGAATTTTATCGTCGTTCATAGCTAAACACGCTGAGCACCCAGGTTGCCTTATTTCAAAACCAGAACTCATAAAGATTTTATCTAACCCTTCTTTTCTTATTTCATTCAAAACATTTTGTGATCCAGGAACAATCAAGGCATTAACATTTTTAGCTTTTTTCTTATCTTTTATGTAATCTGCAACAATTCTGAAATCTTCAATTCTTGAGTTAGTACAACTTCCAATAAATACGTAATTTATTTTTTTTCCAATTAAACTTTCACCAGATTTAAAACCCATATACTCCAACGATTTAATATCTGATTTTTTATCACTTTTTGGAATTAAGTCTGAATATTTAATTCCCATACCAGGATTAGTTCCATATGTAAGCATTGGGTATATTTCTTCCGCATCAAAGAAGTATTCTTTATCAAATTTAGCATCAGAATCAGATTTTAGATTTTCCCATTCATTTACTTTATTATTGAATAAATCTCCTTTTGGAGCGTATGGTTTACCTTTTAGATATTCATAAGTAACTTTATCTGGTGCTATCATTCCTCCTCTAGCTCCCATCTCAATACTCATATTGCAAACAGTCATTCTACCTTCCATTGACATATCACTAAAAATGTTACCAGAATATTCGACAAAATATCCAGCTCCACCATCTGTTCCAAGTTTTGAAATTATATATAGAATAATATCTTTTGGAGTGACATTTTTATTCAATTTACCATTAACATTAACCCTCATTTTTTTTGGTTTATTTAATAGTAAGCATTGACTTGCTAAAACTTGAGCTACTTGACTTGTTCCAATACCAAATGCAATGGCACCAAAAGCGCCATGTGTAGATGTATGACTATCTCCGCAAACTATAGTCATTCCTGGTTGTGTAATTCCAAGCTCAGGCCCAATCACATGAACAATTCCTTGATTTGGATTTCCAAGCCCAAAAAGTTCAATATTATTTTCAAAACAATTAGACTTTAGTTTTTCAACTTGATTTCTAGAAAGATCATCTTTTATCGGTAGATGTTGATTCAATGTCGGAACATTATGATCTACTGTAGCTAAAACTCTTTCTGGATAGAAAACTTCAAGATTCTTTTCTTTGAGCTCATCAAATGCTTGAGGACTTGTTACTTCGTGAATTAAGTGTTTATCAATAAAAAAGATATCTGGACCATTTTTAATGCTTTCAACAACATGGTTATCCCAAACTTTGTCAAATAATGTTTTTCTCATTTTTATGGACAAGTATTATTTATTATTGATGAAAGATCATGATCCGAAATCTCTTTTTTATGATCAGCTATTTTTAAGAATTCATCATAAACCTTGTCTAATTGATTTTTAGTCAAATTCAATCCAATCTTATTAGCTCTGTAAGCAATTGCGGCTCTACCACTTCTAGCTGTCAAAATAATTAAAGATTCGTCAACACCAACATCACTAGGATCTATAATTTCATATGTTTCTCTATTTTTTATAATACCGTCCTGATGAATACCAGAGCTGTGAGCAAATGCATTTGAGCCAACTATCGCTTTATTAGGCTGAACTACCATTCCCATAAGTTCAGAAACAAGCTTACTTGTACTATTAAGTAACTTAGCATTAATATTTGTATCTAGCTTAAGTTCTTTATGCTGTTTTAATATCATAACAACTTCTTCTAGTGAAGTATTACCTGCTCTTTCTCCAATACCATTGATCGTACATTCGATTTGCCTAGCTCCATTTATTACACCTTCAATAGAATTTGCAGTTGCTAAACCTAAATCATTATGACAATGACAAGAAATGATAGCTTTATCAATGTTAGGGACATTATTGATTAAATAATTAATCTTTTTACCGTATTGGTTAGGAAGACAGTAACCCGTAGTATCCGGAATATTTAAAATTGTCGCTCCAGCATCGATAACTTTCTCACATACTTTAGCTAAGAATTCGTTATCAGTTCTACCGGCATCTTCTGCGTAAAATTCAATTTCATTAACAAGATTTTTTCCAAACTTTACTGCTTTATATGCTCTTTTTAAAATTTCATCTCTGTTAGATTTGAACTTATGTTTGATATGGGAATCTGATGTTCCAATTCCTAAATGAATTCTTGAATTTTTAGCGTTTTTAAGTGCACTGGCAGCTACTTCAATATCTTTTTCAACAGATCTAGCTAATGCACAAACTGTAGTTTCTTTTAGGACATTACAAACTTCAATAACAGACTTGAAATCACCTGGACTTGAAATCGGAAACCCAGCTTCTATCACGTCAACACCAAGATCCTCCAACCTTTCAGCAATAATTAGCTTTTCTTTTGTTTCAAGTTTACATCCTGGAACTTGTTCTCCATCACGCAATGTTGTATCAAAAATTTGTATTTTCTTTCTTTGCATTTGACTAAAGTTTGCTAAAATATAAAATCTTGATACAAATCTACAAACACTTCCAGATATTATTCTGTGGTGTATTAGCTTTTATTTTTATTTTATTTTTTGAAACTGGGTGAATGAAGCTGATTTCATTGGCATGTAAACAAATACTTTTGTCGGAATTACTCCTTTTTGAACCATATTTTAAATCACCTTTTATAAAACATCCAATGTTAGAAAGTTGTACTCTTATTTGATGATGCCTTCCGGTTTCCAAGCTTATTTCAAGTAAAGAATAGTTATCAAGTTCTTTAAGAGTTGTGTAATGAAGAATTGCTTTCTTTGAATCTTTAGCATTTTGATCAACAATATATGATTTATTTTGTTTCTGATTTTTTTTTAAAAAATTAATTAATGTATTTTTTTTTCTAATTGGTTTCTTTTCCACTATAGCAAGATATTTCTTTAAGATTTTTTTTTCCACCAACATTTTATTCATTCTTAAAAGAGCTTTAGAAGTTTTAGCTAAAATAAGTACACCACTAGTAGGTCTATCTAGACGGTTGACTAAACCTAGAAAAACATTACCCTTTTTGTTGTGTTTTTTTTTGAGGTAGAGTTTATATTTTTCTAGAACAGAGTTATCACCGGTTTTATCTAATTGCGAAAGTTCACCGGGTCTTTTGTTAATAATTAATAGATGGTTATCTTCAAAAAGAATATCCATTAATACATTTCATTTTCATTTGGAAAATCAAGATTCTTTACATCATTAATGTAATTACTTACGGCATTTTTTACTGTTTTGTTAAGATCAAGATATCTTCTTAAAAATCGTGGGTTAAATTCGTGAGTAAGGCCTAATAAATCATGTAATACTAAAACTTGACCATCTACTTGATTGCCAGCTCCAATTCCAATTAAAGGTACAGAACTTAGTTTGGTGACTTTTTTTGCTAGTTTCGATGGAATTTTTTCTAAAACGGTTGCGAAACAACCAGCATCTTCAAGAGCTTTTGCATCACTTAAAAGTTGCTTTGCTTCTTTTTCTTCTTTAGCTCTAACCGAATAAGTTCCGAATTTATATATTGATTGAGGTGTCAGTCCTAAATGTCCCATTACAGGAATACCAGCTTTAATAATTCTTTCAATTGATTGAATAACTTCTTGACCCCCTTCTAATTTTACAGCGTGAGCACCAGATTCTTTCATAATTCTAATTGCAGACCTAAGTGCTTTTTTTGGATCTGATTGATAAGATCCGAAAGGTAAATCAACAACTACGAGAGCTCTATTAACTCCCTTTACTACAGATTTTGCATGATAAATCATTTCATCAAGAGTTATAGGAAGGGTTGTCTCATTTCCTGCAATAACATTAGATGCAGAGTCGCCTACCAAAATAACATCAATATTAGCATCGTCAATGATTTTTGCAAAGGTGAAATCATATGCTGTTAACATACTGATTTTTTCACCATTATTTTTCATTTCTAACAGTGTATTAGTTGTAACTTTTGGATAAAAGTTTTCATTTTTCATGGTGCTAATTTATTTAAATTAATTTAATAAACACTGACATTGTGACAGTATAATACAATGGCATAATCATTGAAATTAATTCAAAAAAAATAATTATGAGCAAAATAATTGGAATTGATTTAGGAACAACAAATTCATGTGTTTCTGTTATGGAAGGAAACGAGCCCGTTGTAATACCTAACGCAGAAGGTAAAAGAACAACACCCTCTGTAATTGCATTTGTTGAAGGTGGTGAAATCAAAGTTGGTGATCCAGCAAAAAGACAAGCTGTTACAAACCCAACAAAAACTATTTCTTCAGTTAAAAGATTTATGGGTAGCAAATTTTCAGAATCTAAAAATGATGCGAAAAGATCTGCTTATAAAGTAGTTAAAGGAGACAATGATACATCTCGAGTTGATATTGATGGCAGGTTATACACCCCTCAAGAATTATCAGCTATGATTTTGCAAAAAATGAAAAAAACAGCTGAGGATTATCTTGGAACCTCTGTTTCAGAGGCTGTAATCACTGTTCCAGCTTATTTTAACGATGCACAGAGACAAGCTACCAAAGAAGCAGGTGAGATTTCAGGTTTAAAAGTTCAAAGAATTATTAATGAACCAACAGCTGCAGCATTAGCTTATGGTTTAGATAAATCAGGAAAAGATCAAAAGATTGCTGTTTATGATTTAGGTGGTGGAACTTTTGATATTTCTATATTGGAATTAGGTGATGGTGTTTTTGAAGTATTATCAACAAATGGTGATACTAGACTAGGTGGAGATGATTTTGATGAAGCAATAATTCAATGGTTAGCTTTTGAGTTTGATGAGGAAAACGGTGTTGATTTAAGAAAAGACCCTATGGCACTACAAAGGTTAAAGGAAGGTGCTGAAAAAGCTAAAATTGAACTTTCCTCATCAACTCAAACGGAAATAAATTTACCTTATATAACTGCAACAGATTCAGGACCTAAACACCTCGTTAAAACTTTAACTAGATCAAAATTTGAACAGCTTTGTGCAGATTTAGTAAAAAGGTCAATGGAACCTGTAAAAAAAGCTATTAAAGATGCTGGAATTGATAAAAAAGAAATAGATGAGGTAATTCTTGTTGGTGGTTCAACTAGAATACCAGTTATTCAAAGTGAAGTTGAGAAATTCTTTGGTAAAAAACCATCAAAAGGTGTTAATCCAGACGAGGTTGTTGCAATTGGTGCTGCTATCCAAGGAGGTGTTTTAACTGGCGATGTGAAGGATGTTTTACTTTTAGATGTGACACCACTTTCCCTTGGTATTGAAACAATGGGAGGTGTTATGACAAAGCTAATTGAATCTAATACCACTATACCTTCAAAAAAATCTCAAGTTTTCTCTACTGCAGCTGATAATCAACCATCAGTTGAAATTCATGTATTGCAGGGTGAGAGATCTATGGCTAAAGACAATAAAACTATTGGTAGATTTCATTTAGATGGAATTCCACCTTCACCAAGAGGTGTACCGCAGATTGAAGTAACATTTGATATCGATGCAAACGGAATTATTCAAGTTACTGCTCTTGATAAAGCAACAAATAAATCTCAAGATATTAGAATTGAAGCTTCTTCAGGTTTAACTGAGGAAGAAATTGAGAAAATGAAGAAAGAAGCTGAAGCTAATGCTGAATCAGATAAAAAACTAAAAGAAGAGGCTGATAGTCTTAATAGTGCCGATACTATGATTTTTCAAACGGAGAGCCAGTTAAAAGAATTTGGAGATAAGCTGTCTGATGATAAAAAGAAGCCTATTGAAGAAGCACTTGAAAATTTGAAAAAATCTTTTGAATCAAAGGATCTTGATGCAATAAAAAATGATCTTGAAAAGATTAATGAAGCATGGAAAAATGCATCTGAGGAGTTGTATAAAGCTCAATCTCAGAACTCTGGTCCTGATTCAAATCAGACTGAACCAAAGTCAGATGATAAAAAAGATGACGATGTTCAAGATGTAGATTTTGAAGAAGTCAAATAGTTTAAAAAAACTTTTAAAAACGTGCCTTCATGGCACGTTTTTTTTTATTTACAAATACTTTATGACAAAGAATCAAAAGTTGAAAGTTTTTAATAAGGTCAATAAAAACACTCTAATGGATTTTATGGATATTGAATATGTTGACATAGGTGATGATTTTTTACTAGCAAAAATGCCTGTAACAAAAAAAGTTTTTCAGCCTGAAAAATTATTGCATGGTGGGGCTTCTGTTGCTCTGGCTGAGTCTGTAGGTAGTGCAGCTTCGCACATGTATATTAATACATTAACTCATGCTGTTAGAGGAATTGAAATTTCAGCAAATCATCTAAAGGGTGTAAAAAGTGGATATGTTTTTGCAAGAGCAATCCCATTGCATATCGGAAGAACAACCCACTTATGGGAAATTAAAATTACTGATGAATCTGACAACCTAATTTCACATTGTAAACTCACTAATATTATAATTGAAAAAAAATAAATTAACCTTATATTTTTACTAAAAAGGTTAGATTTGCATAAATTTTTTATTATGAAAAGTGTAATTACATGTGATATGGAGGGTGTAATTGAAACAATTAACCCTGAGGGAGAAAAACTTTTTGGATACTCTAAAAAAGAATTAGTTGGAAAAAAGAGAGTTTCGTTATTTTCCGCAGGTGAAATTGTAATACAAAATGTTGGGAATTGGTTAGCTCAGGCGAATAAAAAAGGTTCATATACTACTAAAACCTATTTTATAAACAAGAATGGAAGTAAGTTTAATGCTGAAATTAAAATCACGCCTACATTTGCTAATGGAAAAAATAACCCACAAACTGGATATTGTGGGATTACTGTTCCAATAGAGGAGGAGGTTAAAATTCCAATTAAATTTTCAACAATTTTCATAAAATGGGCTTTTGCCATTACTAGAGGAGGTTTTACAAGCGCTTCACTTTTTCCAATTTTTGCTTTAGCAGCTTACTTTGCTGGATCTGGTGACTCTTTGTTTAGTATTACATCATTAATCCTATGTTGTACAGGTATCGTTTTTTTACATGTATCATCAAATCTTTTTAACGATTACTATGATGTAAAAGATGGTACTGACGGCGCAAATACAGAATACTTTAATGCTGGATTGAATTCTACAGTTCTGGAGGGTGCTCAGCTTTCAGGTGGGAGTAGAGCAATTGAACTTGGTCTTATTTCTCTTGATGGTACATTATCACTTGCCAGAAAAATGTTAGTTTTTACAGTATTTACAACCTTTGGTTTAGTTTACAATAGCTACTTAGTCACAGGTAGTTTTGATAATTCAGTAAATATGCTATTGATAGCAATAATTGGTGGTTTGCTAGGATATTTTTATACTGCAAGACCAATTAGATTAGTTGCAAGAAGAGGCTTAGGTGAGTTAGCAATTTTTCTAACATTTGGGCCACTTCTAACATTGGGTGCACTATTCGCAATTTCATCGAATACTGTTGAGTTATTCTCACCTGAATTTTATAAAGCAATTTATATCGGAATTCCTTTTGGTTTTTTGACTACAAATATTCTTTACATAAATCAATTTCCTGATACAAATAGTGATGCTAAAACAGGTAAAAATCACCTGATAGTAACATTTGGAAAGAAAAATGCAAGATGGGGTTATCTATTAATTTTAATAGCTTCATTTGCATCTTCTCTTGCACTAATTCAAACTATTTCAAGTGATCTTTCATTTTTTAATGAGTACTTTTTTATTGTTGGTAATATTATTTTATTTGTTTATGGTTTATCCGCATTTTTTAATTTATTTAAAAACTATGATAAGAGAGTGTTAGTTCACTCAAATTTAAAGACCATATATCTTCAGATATTCTATGGATTATTTATTGTTCTAGCCCTGAATTTATTTTTTATATAATGTTTATAACTCAAGCCCTCAATTTTAAAACTGATTGGTGGAGATACCTATTAGGTTTCTTCATAATTTTTATCTTCTGGCAGTTTATTGGTGCTATTCCGCTAGTTGTAGCTATGATTGCAAATTTAGATTTTAGTAATCTTGAAAGTATTGAAAATGCAAACGAATTACTATCAAATATTGGAAGTAAAAATTTGGTTCTTTTTCTTTTAATGCTAGGTTTTCTTTTTGGTTTTATTGGTCTATATTTTGTAGTAAAAAATCTTCATCAACAAGACTTTAAATCAATAATTACATCTCGAGAAACGGTTGATTACAGAAGAATTTTACACTCTTTTTTAATTATATTTGTTGTAAATACTTCAATGATATTTATTTCTTATGCTATTTCACCTGAATCGTTTGAGTATAATTTTAAATTAGAACCTTTCTTAATTTTACTATCAATATGTATTTTTCTTTTGCCTATTCAAACAACTTTTGAAGAACTCCTAACAAGAGGTTATTTATTACAAGGATTTGGCATTGCTTTGAAAAGTAAAGCAGCTGCATTTATATTCCCATCCTTAATCTTTGGCTTATTGCATATTTTTAATCCTGAGATTAATAAATTGGGCTATGGTTTTCTTGCTGCATATATTTTGATGGGTATGACTTGGGGAATTTTTACGATAATGGATGATGGTAATGAATTATCAATTGGTGCTCATTATGCAAATAATTTAGTTGTTTTTTTGTTTGTAACTGCTGACTGGCATGCTATTCAATCCGATGCGGTATTTATATCTGTTGAGGAGCCCACTATAACAAGTATGCTAATTCCTGCTTTAATATACTATCCAGTTTTAATTTATTATTTTTCAAAAAAATATAAATGGAATAATTGGTCAGAAAAACTTTTTGGAAAAATTAATATTGAGGATGAGTCTTAACAAAAATTCAATATTTGCTTGGTCATCTTTTATACTTACCTTATTGGGTATTGCTCTAATACTTTTAGGTGTTTTAAAGTATCCTGAATATGCAATTGGTTTTTCTGTTGTAGGTGTTGGCTTTATTGCTATAGGGTGGGCCTTTAATGCGCTTAAGGGAAGAATTTAAATCATCAGATTTGGATCAACCCATTTATCAAAATCTTCTTCAGTAACATATCCTAACTTTAAAGCTTCAACTTTCAATGTAGTGCCATTTTTGTGAGCATTGTTTGCAATTTCTGCAGCTTTATAATATCCTATTTTCTTATTAAGAGCAGTAATAAGCATTAAGGAATTTTGTAGATGCTCATTTATTCTTTTCTTATTCGCTTTTAAACCCTCTAAGCAGTTCTTATTAAAGCTTTCACATGCATCTGCAAGAAGATTTGATGACTCAATTAGCTTGAAAGCTAATACTGGTTTAAAAACATTTAGTTCTAAATGTCCTTGACTGCCAGCAAAACTAACGGTAGTATCATTTCCAATGACTTCAGCACATACCATAGTCATAGCTTCACACTGAGTAGGATTAACCTTTCCAGGCATAATTGAACTTCCTGGCTCATTGGCAGGCAAAATTATTTCACTAAAACCAGATCTTGGACCACTTCCCAATAATCTAATATCATTTGCTATTTTAAAAAGAGAGACAGAGATCTGCTTTAATGCTCCATGTGATTCAACAAGTGAATCATTAGATGCAATTGATTCAAATTTATTTTCAGCGACTTTAAAATTAATACCAGTTAAAGATTGAATGTTTTTTACTGTTTCTTTATCAAAACCACTAGGTGTATTTAATCCTGTACCTACAGCTGTACCACCAATGGCTAACTCCTTTATATGATCTAATGTATTTTCAAGAGCTTTGAGTCCATGTTTAATTTGAGATTCATAACCAGAAAACTCTTGAGATAATGTTAAAGGAGTCGCATCCATTAAGTGAGTTCTACCAATTTTAACATCATTTTTAAACTCTTTAATTTTTTTATTTAATGTTTTTAATATGTTTTCTAATGATGGGATAGTTTTTTCTATTAGTATTTTGGTTACAGCAATATTAATTGCTGTTGGGAAAGTATCATTTGAAGATTGTGACATGTTAACATGATCATTTGCCTTTAAAATCTTTTCATCTGTTAAAGTCTTTCCTGAAATTAAATTAGCTCTGTTTGAAATAACTTCATTAACATTCATATTTGTTTGAGTTCCAGAGCCTGTTTGCCATATAACTAAGGGGAATTCTTCATCATGTTGACCATCAACTATCTCATTACAAACAGATACAATCAAATCTGATTTATCTTTTTCTAGAATATTCAATTTATGATTAGCTAAAGCACATGACTTTTTTAAAATTGCGTAAGCATGTATAACTTCAATTGGCATAGAAGCAGATTTTCCAATTTTAAAATTTTCAATAGATCTTTGTGTTTGAGGCCCCCAAAGTGCATTTTCTGGGATATTTACCTCTCCAATTGTATCTGACTCTGTTCTGTAGCTCATAATAATCGAATTCAATTACAAAAGTAAGAAATCCTCAATTATTATGTTGATAAAGTATTTTATTCTGTTTCAAAAAATTAATTTAATGTATATCTTTGCTTAATGTTTGAATTCGATCAATATCTTGGATTTTTAATTTTTTTAACCATCCTCACAATGGGATTTTGGTTAATGATTCTTCTTTTAACTTTCATTATTCCTTACTGGGTTACAGGATCATTTTTTGAGTGGTTAAAAGAGAGAAAAAAGAAATAGTTTACAAAATTCCAATTTTCTCTAATTTTTCTCTTAAAAGCTCTGAGTTTATATATTGTATTGAATGTAAACCAACTGCTTTTGCTCCATGTATATTTGATAAATTATCATCAATAAATATTGTTTCACTAGGTATTAAATTATGCTTATTAATAATGTAATCATAAATTTCTTTGTCAGGTTTTACCATTTTAATTTTTCCAGAAACAACTATATCCTCAAAATGATTTAGAAATTTGAATTTTCTAAGAGCCACAGGGAAAGTTTCATGACTCCAATTTGTTAAGGCTAGAATTTTATATTTATTTAATTTCTTTATTTGATTTAAAATTAAAACTGTCTCTGTAATTTCACCCTTCAGCATTTCTTCCCATCTTCCGTAATATTGAGATATTAAATTTTTATATTTTGGAAATTCAGATATTTTTTCTTCAGTTGCAATTTTCATTGAATAACCTTTATCCTGATTTAAATTCCATTCATTAGTACAAATATTTTTAAAAAACCATTCCATATCCTCATTATTATCAAAATATTCATGAAATACATATCTTGGATTCCAATCAACTAACACTCCACCTAAATCAAAAATTATTGTTTTAAATTTATTCATTTTGATTACTCATTAAAAACGATTTCAAAAAGAGATCAATATTTCCATCCAATACAGCACTTGAATCTGTAGTTTCAACTTCTGTTCTTACATCTTTTACCATTTTGTAAGGGTGTAAAACATAATTTCTAATTTGTGATCCCCATTCAATTTTCATCTTACTGTCTTCTATCTTTTTTCTCGCTTCAAGTTTTTTATTTAATTCAATTTCATAAAGCTGCGACTTTAAAAGAAGCAAAGCTTTTTGCTTATTATCTAATTGAGACCTTGTTTCAGAGTTTTCAATAACGATACCTGTCGGAATATGTTTTAACCTTACAGCGGTTTCAATTTTATTTACGCTTTGTCCACCAGCTCCACTTGAACGCATAGTATCCCATTCAATTTCTGAATTATTTATTTCAATTTCAATGCTTTCATCTACTAAAGGGTAGACATATACAGAAGCAAAAGATGTATGCCTTTTTGCATTACTATCAAAAGGAGAGATTCTTACAAGTCTGTGAACTCCATTTTCACCTTTAAGCCATCCAAAACAATATTCTCCCTCAATCTCAATTGTAATTGTTTTAATTCCAGCTACATCTCCATCAACTATATTTAGTTGTCTTGTTTTGAAATTTCTTTTATCACACCACATTAGATACATTCTTGTTAGCATACTAGCCCAGTCACAACTTTCAGTTCCACCAGCACCAGCTGTAATTTGAATTACAGCAGATAATTCATCACCCTCACTTGAAAGCATATTTTTGAATTCTAAATCTTCAATTGATTTATTTGCTTTAGAGTAACAAATTTTTAATTCTTTTTCCTCAACTTCTCCATTTTTAAAGTAGTCATATGTGATTTCAAGTTCTTCACATAAAGATTCAGCATTATTGTAACCATTAATCAAGTCTTTAACAGACTTTATTTTTTTTAGTACATTTTGTGCTTCTGAATTATTTTTCCAAAAATCAGGATTGATTGTTTTTTCTTCAAGATTTGAAAGTTCAACCTTTTTCTTTTCTAAGTCAAAGATAGCGTCTTAGAGACCCAAGACGTTGCATTAAATCTTTGATTTGTTCTGAAGTAATCATAATATTCAAAATTAATTTTTTAATTTAAAAAAATGGATTTTAGATTAACATTTTTGGTACTGAGTTTATTATTAATTAATTATTCATCTACCCAGGACAACATTAAATTTGAAGGATTTTTTGATTTTACTTATGATGATAAAGAAGATAAGATTTATCTCAAAGTTGATGATTTAGATCAACATTTTATATATGTTAACTCATTAGCTCAAGGAGTAGGTAATAATGATTTAGGACTAGATCGTGGTCAATTAGGAAACACTCGGATTGTCTACTTTACTAAAAACGGAAATAAGCTTGATTTAGTTCAACCTAATATAAAATTCAGATCCTCTAGTAAGAACAAATTAGAAGTTAAATCAGTTGAAGAAGCATTTGCTAAATCTGTCATTTTTTCATTCAAAATTATTGAGATTAACGATGATGGATTTTTAGTAGATTTTACAGATTTTTTATTTAGGGATGCACATTATATTTCAAACAAATTAGAATCTAGTGGTCAAGGATCATACAAACTCTCTAGGGAAAGATCTTCTTTAAATTTAAATAGAACCAAAAGTTTTCCAAATAATTCAGAATTCGAGGCTCTTACTACATTTGTTGGAAATCCAAAATCGGGACTAATTAGATCAGTAACCCCGGATCCAAATAGTATTACTGTCTACCAGCATCATTCATTTATAAGACTTCCAGACAATAATTATCAACCTAGAAAATTCGATCCCAGAATGTCTTCAATAGCTTTATCTCACAAAGACTATTCAAATCCAATTGATGAAAATATAAATGAGTCTTTTATTCTGAGACATAGACTTGAAAAAAAACATCCAGAAAAAGAAATTAGTGAGCCGGTAGAACCGATTATTTATTATTTAGATAATGGAACACCTGAGCCAGTAAAAAGTGCCTTAATTGACGGAGCTCTTTGGTGGAATGAAGCATTTGAAAAAATTGGATACAAAGATGCTTTTCAGGTAAAGATTTTACCAGATGAGGCTGATCCACTTGATGTTAGATATAATGTTATTCAATGGGTTCATAGATCAACCAGAGGATGGAGTTATGGATCTAGTGTCATTAATCCCTTAACAGGGGAAATTTTAAAAGGACATGTTTCTCTAGGAAGTTTACGTGTAAGACAAGACTATATGATTTTTCAGGGTTTAAGTAAAGAACCATTTAGAGAAAGTAATTCTAATGATAAAATCTTAGAATTATCTTTAGATAGAATAAAACAACTTTCTGCCCATGAGGTAGGGCATACACTAGGTTTTGCTCATAATTTTGCTTCAAGTACCAACTCCAGATCATCAGTAATGGATTATCCACATCCACTTCTTTCCCACAAAGATGATAGAATTATTTTCGAAAATGTTTATGGTAAAGGCTTAGGAAAATGGGATTTATTGAGCGTAGAGTATGCTTATTCTAATAATAGCGATTTAGAAAAAATTGCTTCGAAAGCAAACTCAAAAGATTTGAGATATATTTCTGATAACTATGCAAGACCTAAGAATAGTGCTCACCCATATGCTCATCTCTGGGATAATGGAAAAGATCCAGTAGTGGAATTGGAAAAAATATTAAAGATTAGAGAGATGGCTATAAGTCAATTTAATACTTATAATTTACAGAGTAATAAACCTATTTCTGAGCTTGAAGATGTATTCGTCCCGATTTACTTACTTCACAGATATCAAATTGAAGCAGTATCGAAAATCATTGGAGGTGTTGAGTATTATTATCAGATTAATAACTCAGAATTTTTTCAAAAAAAATATTTAAATAAAGAATTGCAGCTTAATGCTTTAAGTACCTTACTTAAAACAGTTCATCCTGATATTTTGGCTGTGCCTAAAAATAAACTCAAATTATTTAATCCCAGATCTTCAATTAATTCAAGAGATAGGGAGTCTTTTGCGAGTAATTTGGGTGAAGAGTTTGACCCAATTTCAGTGGCAGCTAATACTTCTAGATTATCTTTTGATTTGATGCTTGATCCATCTCGTTTATCTAGAATTTCACTGATTGAGTCAATTCAAGAAGATTCCTTCACACTAGAAAATATGTTAAAAAAAATTACTAATTATGTTTTTAATTTTAAATCGGTTGATGGCTATAAAACTCAAATTTCAACATCAATTAAAAATGAATTTATTGAATCTTTATTTAATTCATTTTACTCAGAGAAATTGTCAATATCATCGAAGGCAAAAGTTTTTGAAAATTTTCAATATCTTCTAAGTAAAATCTTAAACAAAAAAAATATACTTGATAAGATGTTTATTTCAATGATAGAAAAATCATTGGATGACCCAAGCTCTTTTAAAATGAAAAATAACAAAACTAATTTACCTGATGGATCTCCAATTGGATCCTTTTTATGTTATTAATATGAAGGTTAATCTTATAAGTGATACAGTTTCGAAACCAAGTAAAGAAATGCTTGATTTTATGTTAAATGCTCAGGTAGGAGATGATGTTTTTAAGGAAGATCCCTCAGTTAATGAGCTTGAATTCGTAATAGCTGACATGTTTGGAATGGATAATGCTCTTTTTTTTCCTTCAGGCACCATGACTAATCAAACAGCAATAAAACTATTAACTAGTCCTGGTGATCAATTAATATGTAGTAAATATGCTCATGTATACAATTATGAGGGTGGAGGTGTAAGTTTTAATTCTGGTGTTTCATGTAAATTAATTGATAAAGAAAAGGGTCTTTTTGATCATATTGATGTTATAAAATCAATCAATCCACCAGATTTTTATCACAGTCCAAAAACAAGTTTAGTTTGTGTTGAAAATACCACAAACAAAGGGGGAGGAGCTTGCTGGAATATTGAAGAAATAAATAAAATCAAAAAAGTATGTATTGAGAATAACTTAAACTTTCATCTTGACTGTGCAAGAATTTGGAATGCATATATAAGTAATGGAATTGACTTTAAAGAATACGGGAAGGTTTTTGATACTATTTCAGTATGCCTTTCAAAAGGTCTCGGATGTCCTGTTGGTTCTGTTTTGTTGTGTTCTAAAGAAAAATATGATGAAGCTTTGAGATTTAGAAAAATTTTTGGAGGAGGTATGAGACAATCTGGATATTTGGCTGCTTGCGGTATTTATGCACTAAAAAATAATATAAATAGATTAGCAGAGGATCATAAAAGAGCATTTGATATTGGAAAAAAACTTAAGACGCTGTCATTTATAACAAAGGTTGAAGATGTAGAATCAAATATTGTAATTTTTGAAATCGACAAAAAAATTGAATCTCAAAAATTTTTGGATGAACTTAGTAAAAAGGGAATATCAATTATATCAATGGGTGATAATAAGCTTAGAGTGGTTACTCATATTGATTATACTGAAGATCAACATCAATATTTTTTAAGTTTATTGGAAGAGTTAAATATTTGATTAAAATTTCAATTCTTAGAATTTAGTGTATTTTTGTATTGCAATATGTTAATGCTGCATGAAAAATAATATTGATGCTCACGAAAATATCCTAGCATTAATTGGCAATACCCCTCTGATTAAGCTAAATAAGTCTGTTTCAGATTATAAGGGTAGATTTTTTGCTAAATATGAAGCTAATAACCCAGGTCATTCTAATAAAGATCGTATTGCACTACACATAGTAGAAACTGCTGAAAAGGAGGGATTAATAAACGAAAATACTACTATCATTGAAACAAGTTCTGGTAATACAGGATTTAGCCTTTCTATGGTTGCTATGGTTAAAGGATATAAATGTATTGTAGCAGTATCAAATAAATCTTCTAAGGATAAAATTGATATGTTAAAATCTATGGGGGCAAAGGTTTATGTATGTCCTGCTAATGTTCCTGCTGATGACAAGAGATCATACTATCAGGTTGCAAAAACACTTCACTCTGAAATTCAAGATTCAATTTATATTAATCAGTATTTTAATGAACTCAATATTCAAGCACATTATCTTACAACTGGCAAAGAGATTTGGGAACAAACTAATGGGCTTGTAACTCATATTGTAGCAAGTAGTGGTACAGGTGGAACTATTTCAGGTATAGGGAGATATTTAAAAGAAAAAAATCCTGATATTAAAATTATTGGAGTTGACGCATATGGTTCTGTGCTTAAAAAATTTCATGAGACTGGAGAATTTGATCAAAATGAAATATATCCATACAGAATTGAGGGACTTGGAAAAAATCTAATACCTTCATCCACCGACTTTGATATAATTGATCACTATGAGAAAGTAACTGATGAAGAAAGTGCACAGAAATCAAGATTTATTGCTAAATCTGAGGGTATGTTTGTAGGTTATACATCTGGGGCTTGTCTTCAAGCAATTGAACAATTAGATTCAAAAAACTTTTTTGAAAAAGATAGTATAGTAGTTACTGTATTCTGTGATCATGGTTCTAGGTATATGAGTAAAATATATAGCGATCAATGGATGAATTCTCAAGGGTTTAACACTGAAAATAGTAATAAACAAGATTCACAAATTGAATACATAAAATAATATGGCAGATTTATTTGAAAAATTTTTAAAAAATATGGGTCCATTAGGAAAATGGGCTTCTGTTGCTGAAGGATATTTTGTTTTTCCAAAATTGGAAGGTCAAATTTCTAATAGAATGAAATTTAATGGAAAAGAAGTGATAACCTGGAGTGTAAATGACTATTTAGGTCTCTCAAATCATCCTGAAGTTAGAGAAATAGATGCACAAGCCGCAAAAGATTATGGATCAGCGTATCCCATGGGAGCGAGAATGATGTCAGGCCATACAGAAATTCACGAAAAATTAGAAGAAGAACTTGCTGAATTTGTTAATAAAGAATCTGCATATGTTTTAAATTTTGGTTATCAAGGAATATTGTCTACTGTTGAAACGCTTGTTTCTAAAAATGATGTGATAGTATATGATATTGACTCTCATGCATGTATTGTGGATGGTGTTAGATTGCATGTTGGAAAAAGATTTACATTTCAACATAATGATATTGAAAGTCTTGAGAAAAATCTAGAAAGAGCAAAAAAAATCATTGAAAAAACAGGCGGAGGAATTCTTGTCATTTCTGAAGGAGTATTCGGAATGAGAGGTGAACAAGGAAAATTAAAAGAAATTGTTGATCTAAAAAAGAATTATGATTTCAGACTATTAGTTGATGATGCTCATGGTTTTGGTACTCTAGGTGCAACTGGAGCTGGTGCTGGAGAGGAGCAGGGAGTTCAAGATGAAATTGATGTGTATTTTGCAACATTTGCTAAATCAATGGCATCAACTGGTGCATTCATTGCTGGATCACATGATGTTATAAAATTTTTGAAGTATAACATGAGATCTCAAATGTTTGCAAAATCATTGCAAATGCAATTAGTTGTTGGTGCAAGAAAAAGACTACATCTTTTAAAGACAAAACCTGAACTTCGTAAAAAACTTTGGTCTAATGTAAATTTATTACAAAATGGACTTAAGGAGAGGGGATTTGATATTGGTACAACAAAAAGTTGTGTAACCCCTGTATTCTTGAAAGGTGATGTGCCTGAAGCTATGGTTTTAGTTAAGGACTTAAGAGAAAAATTCAATATATTTTGTTCTATAGTTGTATATCCTGTTATACCAAAGGGTCTAATCTTACTTAGGCTTATACCAACTACTACACATACAAAAGATGATATTGAGAAGACATTAAATGCTTTTGAGTCAATTCGTGAAAAGCTACAAAATGGCACCTATAAAAAGCTTTCTGAAAGAATTAAGGTTTAATCAATTTTTTGATATTTATTAAAAATAGTTAGATTTGCACTTTGATGAGCGTAAATTCTAACAAAAAAATCTTAGACGCTTCAAAACTTTCACTAATATTAAGTCGATTAGCTAGTCAAATATTTGAAAATCATCTAGATTTTTCTGATGTCGTTTTGATTGGTATACAACCAAGAGGAAAAATTTTATCACAAAAAATTTGCAACTTGTTGAGTGAAAAATTTGATATTGGTGAAATCAAATTAGGTTTTCTAGATATAACATTTTTTAGAGATGATTTTGGTAGAGAAGAAAAGATTTTAAATGCTAATGAAACTAATATTGATTTTTTAATAGAGAATAAGACAGTAATACTTATCGACGATGTTTTGTACACTGGAAGAAGTATTAGAGCTGCTTTATCTGCGCTACAATCATTTGGAAGACCAAAAAAAGTAGAACTATTAAATCTAATTGATCGTAGATTTTCAAGACATCTCCCCATTCAGCCAGATTATTGTGGTTGTCAAGTTGATGCTATAAATAACCAAACTGTTTCAGTTAAGTGGATGGAAAATGATGGCGAAGATGCAGTTTATTTACATATAAAAGATGAGTAAAAAACTTTCAGTCTCAAATTTACTCGGAATAAAATATCTTAATGAAAATGACATTAATTTAATTTTTGAAACTGCAAATAATTTTAGTGAAGTAATTAATAGAAAAATAAAAAAGGTTCCAAGTTTAAGAGATATAACTATTGCAAACTTATTTTTTGAAAATAGTACAAGAACAAAAATTTCTTTTGAACTCGCTCAGAAAAGATTAAGTGCAGATGTTGTTAATTTTTCATCTTCTTTTTCATCAATTAGTAAAGGAGAAACGCTCGCTGATACTGTTAATAATATTTTATCAATGAAAGTAGATATAGTTGTTATGAGACATCCAAGCCCAGGTGCAAGTGTATTTTTATCGAAAAATATAGATACTTGCATAATTAATGCTGGAGATGGATGTCACGAACATCCAACACAAGCTTTATTAGATTCTTATACATTAGTACAGAATCTAGGAACATTATCAGGTAAAAAAATTGTTATTGTTGGCGACATATTACATTCAAGAGTTGCACTTTCTAATATTTTCTTATTTAAAAAATTAGGTGCAGAAGTCAAGGTGTGTGGTCCTAAAAGTCTAATACCTAAATATGTAGAAAAACTAGGAGTTACTTATGAATCTTCTTTAGAATCAGCTTTAAGATGGTGTGATGTAGCAAGTATGCTTAGAATACAAAATGAAAGAATGAATCAAAGTTTTTTCCCTACAACCAGAGAATATTCTAGAGATTTTGGTTTAGATAGTAGAAAATTAAAGCAGATTGATAAGGAAATAATTATAACTCATCCGGGACCAATTAATAGAGGTGTTGAATTATCTTCAGACATCATAGATTCAGGAAAAACCGTTATTTTAGATCAAGTTGAAAATGGAGTTGCAATCAGAATGGCTGTAATGTACCTACTTGCTTCTAGATTATGAATTTAAAATATAAATTTCACCCACATTTAACTGATTGGAACAATATTGAATCATTAATTAGAGAAAATATTGATGAGAATCTTATTATCGAACTTAATGAGGATATTAATCTTTCATCGAGATCTAAAAATTTTAAAAAAACTTTACAAACACACACTAAATCAGTTGTGTTTATATCTAAATCTTTAAAAATTGAGGAACTTGTGATAGTACCAACAAAACAAGAAGCTATTGATGTTATTCAGATTGAAGAAATTGAAAGATTATTAGATTAATATGACTTACATTAAAATTTTAGGGTGTTTTTCTGCCAGCATGACAACTAATAAATTTCAATCATCTCAGGTGTTATTTCATAATAATAAATCCTATCTGATTGACTCAGGAGAGGGAGTTCAAATGCTTCTATCCAAATATGATATTAAGTTAAGTTCCATAGATTACATTTTTATATCACATCTGCATGGTGATCATTTTTTTGGATTAGCTGGATTATTAACAACCATGAATCGAAGAGGGAGAACTAAAAACTTAACTATTTTCTGTCCAAATGGGTTAAAAGAAATTATAACAGTGACATTGAAAAAAGGTAAATCATGGACTAAATTTGATTTAATTTTTCACGAGTATAGTAAGAGCTCTGAAACATTATTATCAAATGAAGAATTATCAGTAATATCATTTCCAATTAACCACAGAATTCCATGTAAAGGTTTTAGGTTTAATATTAAATCTAGTAGTAATCATATTTCATACGCATATTGTTCTGATACAATATATGATGAAAAAATTTTAAAATTTATCAATGAGGTTGATTTGTTGTATCATGAAACAACCTTTCTTGAAAAACACAAAGATTTAGCTTTAAAAACAAAGCATTCAACGAGTAAAGATGCTGCAAAAATTGCTGCTAAAGCTAACGTGAAAAAACTTATGATTGGTCATTTTTCAACCAGGTATAAAGATTTAAATCAATTTTTGTTGGAATCTTGTTCGATTTTTGATAATACTGTTTTAGCCGAACAAGGAAAAAAATATATTTTATAATTTTAGTTTATGAATGATTTATCATCTTTTAGGAAAAGTTATGAAAAATCAACTCTTTCTGATTTACTAAAGAATGAAACACCTTTTACAATTTTCAATGAATGGTTTAATGATGCGATTAATGATGATTTAATAGTAGAACCTAATGCTATGACTCTTTCTACCGCTTCACAAACTAACAAACCTAGAAATAGAGTTGTTTTATTAAAAAAGTTTGATGAAGATGGTTTTGTATTCTTTTCTAATTATAATAGTTCTAAAGGTGAAGATATAGCATTCAATCCAAATGTTTGCTTGTCCTTTTTTTGGCCATCACAAGAAAGACAAATAATAATACAAGGTTCTGCAAAAAAGATTCCCAGTAAAGAGTCTGATGATTATTTTTACTCAAGACCAATTGAAAGTCAATTAGGGGCAATTGTCTCAAATCAAAGTTCAGTAATCCCAAATCGTGAATTTTTAGAAGAAAAATTCATTAAATTAAAAAAATCCACTAAAATTAAAAGACCTGATTTTTGGGGCGGATATTTAGTTAACCCACTTAGGTTTGAGTTTTGGCAGGGAAGAAAAAACAGACTACATGATCGAATTGAATTTATTTTTGAAAATAGCCTTTGGAAAAATAACAGGTTAAGTCCTTGAAAAAACTAATAATTATTAGACATTCAAAATCAGATTGGAATCATAATACTTCTGATCAGCTTAGACCAATTTCTCAAAGAGGAATTAAAGATGCCAAAATTATGTCTAATGTTTTAAATAAACTTGAACTTCAACTTGATCATATTTTTATAAGCATAGCTAAGAGAACTATTGAAACAGCAAATATTTTTTTTGACATTTCAAATACCCATATTCCCTATTCTTATGAGGAAAAAATTTATGACTTTAGTGGCTATAATGTTTTAGATTTTATAAAAAAAATAGATGACAAGATTAATTCTACTGTATTATTCACTCATAATAATTCATGTAACTTCCTAGTAACCCATTTTTATAATCAGTCAATTCATGTTCCTACTTCATCTATACTAGTTTTTGATTTTAATGTAAATTTGTGGAAGGATATTAAAGAAGCAAATTCCTTTAGATATTATTTTCCTAAAGATTATAGATGAGAAAATATACTTTTAAAAATAGAGAATTAAGTTGGTTGGATTTTAATGAAAGAGTTCTACAGGAAGCTGCTGATATAACTGTTCCACTAATTGAGAGACTAAGGTTTATTGGAATTTTTTCTAATAATCTAGATGAATTTTATAAAGTTAGATATGCTACCGTTAAGAGGTTAGCCCTCTCTAAGAAAAAGGTTAAGAAATTTTATAAGGGTGAAAATGCTAAAGATCTTTTAAATCTAATAACAGAAAGGGCAATCGAATTACAAAATAGAAGCAATTTGATATTAGATTTTATTTTAAAAGATCTTGAAAAGGAAAATATATTTATAGCAGATGAACAAGCTATTCCAAAAGATTCTATTTCGTACATAAAGTCATTTTTCTTAGATAAAATTCAGCCAAAATTGAAAATAGTTCTTTTAAATGAAAAAGATGATTTTCCTCAACTTTCAGAATCTTCTTGCTTTTTAATCATAAAAGTTGAGTCCAAGAATAAAAATTTAAACTATGCCATCGTTCAATTTCCAGATAAATTTGAACGATTTATAGTTATCAAAAATCAAGATGTGAAATATGTAATTATGATTGATGATATTATCAGATATCATCTTTTCGAAATCTTTAAAATCTTCAATCCATCAAATATTTCTGCTAATATGATAAAATTTAGTAGAGATGCTGAACTTGATTTTGATGATGATATTTCAAAAAGTTATTTAGAAAAAATCTCTCAAAGTGTTAAAGATAGGTTGAAAGGTGATCCTTTAAGATTTGTGTATGATAAGGAGATTGATCCCAATACTTTAAAATTTCTTTTGGAAAAGATGAATATCAATTCAGAAATAGATAGTATTATCCCTGGGGGAAAGTATCATAACAAAAAAGATTATATGAACTTTCCTATTTTGAATAATGATCTAGCATATGATAAGATTCAACAGTTGGTGATAAAAGATTTTTATAAACATAAAACAGTATTTGAATCAATTGATGAGAGAGATTTTCTTGTTCATACTCCTTTTCATAAGTTTAATCATATCCTAACTTTTTTATCAGAAGCTTCAATTGATCCCGAAGTAAAAAGAATATGTATAACCATATATAGATTATCAAAACTATCAAGTGTTGCAAATACATTAATAAATGCAGCTAAGAATGGTAAAGAGGTTGTTGTTCAGATTGAATTACAAGCTAGATTTGATGAAACTAATAACATTGATTATGCAAAACTAATGCAGGATCAAGGAGTAAAATTAATTTTTGGTATCCCAACTTTGAAAGTTCATGCTAAAGTCTGTGTTGTAGAAAAATTAATAAACAATAAAATATTAAAATATGGTTTTATTAGTACCGGAAATTTCAATGAAAGTACTGCAAAAATATATACTGATTTTACAATTTTCACATCCAATCAGTCATTATTAGATGAAATATCTAATGTTTTTGAGTTTTTTAGTTTCAACTATAAAAAATTCAAATATGAAAAGCTTATAATATCCCCATATAATACCAAGAAATTCTTTAAAAGTTTAATAAAAAATGAAATTAAAAATGCTAAGAGAGGAAAAGATGCATTTATAAAAATTAAACTTAATAATATTACTAACTATGAGATGATAAAAGAATTGTATAAAGCTGCAGAGGAAGGAGTAAAGATTTATTTAATTGTAAGAGGAATATGTTGTTTAATACCGGATCAAAAAAATACACACAATAATATTGAACTAATTAGCATAGTTGATAAATTCTTGGAACATACAAGGATGTTTATTTTTTGTAATAATGGTAAAAACAAAACATATATATCATCAGCTGATTGGATGACTAGAAATCTTGACAATAGAGTTGAGGTTACTATTCCAATTGAAGATGAAAAAATTTCAAATCAATTAAATGAAATTTTCTCTATTTATTGGAATGATAATCAAAAATCCAGATATGTGAATTCTGAAAACAATAATGAATATAGAAAGAACGAACTAGGTATCATTAGATCTCAATCTCAAGTTTATAATTATCATCATAATGAAAATTAAAAAAAATTATAAAAAAGTAGCTACAATAGATCTAGGATCAAATGGAATTAGAATGTTAATCTCTAATTTATATAAAATTAAAGGAATACATTTTCATACTAAAAACACTTTACATCGAGTTCCTATAAGGCTAGGTCAAGATGCATTTACAAGTGGTAAAATTTCAGTTAAAAATGAGAAAAAACTATTAAGTGCTTTGAGTGCTTTTAAAAACTTGATGGATGCAAATGAAATTATTGATTATTTGGGATATGCGACCTCAGCAATGAGAACTTGTTCAAATGGAAATAAAATATTAGAAAAAATAAAAAAAGAAATTGGCTTAGAAATTAAAATTATTTCGGGTAAAAAAGAATCAAATGTAGTTTCTGGAAATGATATTTCTGAATATATTGGAAAATCACCTAATTATTGTTTCATTGATGTTGGAGGTGGAAGTACTGAGGTTATTGTTTATAAAGATTTTAAATTTTTTAAATCTAAATCATTTAAAATTGGAGGGGTAAGATTGATAAATGGATTAGTCAATGAAGAAGTTTGGGATGAGTTTGGAAAATGGTTAAAAAATAACGCTATTGACTTAAGAAAAGTTAAAGTACTTGGAATTGGTGGTAACATTAATAAAATATTTAAAATTTCAAAAAATAAAGTTGGAACACCTCTTTCGATTAAAAAATTTAAAAAAACTCTTGATAAGTTAGAATCACTTTCTGAGAAAAAATTACTAATAAATTATAAGTTAAATCCCGATCGTGCTGATGTTATTGTTCCTGCAGGTAAAATATATTACTTTCTCATGAAAACCTTAGGAATTGAAAAAATATATGTCCCTAAAATTGGTTTGGTTGATGGTATGGTTAGAGAAATAATTAAATTATAAATCTAATTTTAAATCTTTTTTGAGCTTAATCAGGTTAGGATTTAAATCACTTAGCTTTTTGAATCTTTCTTCTGGTGTTGAAAAGTATTCTTTTGAATTAGATTTATTAACTAAAAATTCAATTTCAATTAAATCGTTTTTAAAAATATTTTTTAGATATATCAGTAAATCTCCTTTTATTTCTCTTAATTCGTTTTTACTAGAATTAGATGGTACATCATAAGTTATTTTAAAGTCATTTCCTAAGTTAGGTTCGTTAATTTGAAGGATACTAGCCAAATTTTCTTTATTCTGCCTTGACAAATCGTTGGCAAAATCTTTCCATTTAATTTTGAGTTCAAAATCTTCAAAAGAATTATTTTTTTGATCTTCATCTTTGTCAATCAATTCTTTTTCTTGATTTTTTTTTCTTTTTATTTTAAGGCTTGATATTGAAAAAGCAGAAACTTCTTGAGGAGAACTTTTGTTATTCTTCTCTATTGATTTTTCATTATTTTTTTCTTTTTTGACTTCGTTTTCTTTTTTTTCACTTAAGTAAATTAACTCAGATTTTTTTTTTTTGCTTTTATCAGTAATTGATGAAATAATAGTTTTTTCTGACGAAATAAACATTTCAGAAATTTTCATTAGAAGTATTTCTACAAGAAGTTTTTTACTTTCAATTTTGTCATAATTAAAAATGGAAGTTTCAATTGTTTTAATTATGTTGATGATGTTACTATTACTTGTTTCATTTGCGATTATTAGGTGTTTTTCATTTTCATTCTGAAAACTATATTTTGAAACTTTTAAGAGAATCAAATTTCGATAGTATTCAATTAATCCAATCATAAATTCTTTTTCATCAATTCCTGAGTCAGAAAGTTTGTTGAATATTTCTATTGCATTAACTAAATTTCCATTTTGAGTTTTTTGGACTATTTCTAAGTATTTATCATCATCTATTACATTTAATAAAACTGAAGTTTCTTCAATTAAGATTTTATTATTTGAATAATTAACTACTCTGTCTAGGATTGTTAATGAATCTCTCATTGATCCATCAGATTTTTTTGCTATTAAGTTTAAGGCAGGTAATTCAAAATCAATATTTTCTTTCTTACATATTTGATTTAAATATTCAACAATTTCAAGTTCTTTAATTCTATTAAAATCATAAATCTGACACCTTGATATAATTGTAGGTAAAATTTTATTTTTTTCAGTAGTTGCAAGAATAAATACAACATATGGTGGAGGTTCTTCAAGAGTTTTTAGAAATGCATTTTCAGCATGTTTAGAAAGCATGTGAACTTCATCTATTATATATACTTTATACTTTCCCTTTTGAGGAGGAATCCTCACTTTTTCTATTAAATCTCTTATATCATCAGCTTTATTATTGGATGCAGCATCCAGCTCAAAAATATTAAACGACAATTCATCTTCTTTTGAGTAATCATTAATTTCTCTAGCAAAAATTCTTGCACTTGATGTCTTACCAACACCTCTTGGTCCGCAAAATAGTAGAGCAGAAGGAATTTTATTTTCTTTAATAGAATTTATTAGGGTTCTTGTTACATGTTGCTGACCTACTACATCTTCAAAAGTGCTAGGTCTATATTTTAATGCAGAAACAATAAAATCACTCATTTATACAAATATAAACTAGGATGTAAATATAATAGTACTAAAAGACTAAAATATATTAAATTTGCTTTGGCAAGCTTTCTTATCGCTTTTTAAAGAGGAAAGTCCGGACACCAAAGAGCATTACAATGGGTAACACCCATCGCTAGAAATAGTAGGAATAGTGCAACAGAAAGTATGTACAGGTAAGGCTGTAGTGAAATCATGTAAACTCTGTAAGGTGAAACGCCAAGTAAATCAACGTTTGAAGACTGCTCGTCTGATGTTGAAGGGTAGGCGGTTAGAACACTAAAGTAATTTATTGTCAAGATAAATGATAAGACTAGACAGAATCCGGCTTACAAGCTTGCCTTTTTAAATAATCAATGGCATTTGGTCCATAATTAAAAATAAGATCTAGAACACATAGATCATTTATAAAACCATTTTTATCCTCGAAAGTTTGATGATATCTTTCAACTTTTATTTCTGATTTCTTTTTGTAGGACAAATTAGATAAATCAGTTAAATTATCCTTTGTTCCAATAAAATCATCTCTAAAACTAATATTCAACAGTTTAGAAATTAATTTAATTGATTTTAAATTTAGATCGTATAGTTTTTTGGTTTTGTTTTTGAAAAAATTATTGATTTCTTGTTCGTAAAATTCGTAATAAGGTGAGGATTGATAAGATATTTTAATTGATTTAAAATGATTTTTTAACCAGTCCTGTTCATTGTCAATTTCAATATCAGAAAACTTTCTTTTTAAGTTTTTTTTTGAGTGTTTAATTGGAACACTCAACATTAAATTACCATTTGCAGAATGAATAAAAGTTCTGTTTAAAAAGGACTGCTTTTGATAATGATCATTAATATTCCAAACAAAATCTCTAGTTATTAAGAAAGAGCAAAAAGAAATATTTGGTAAGTAGGTTGGAACTAGTATTATTTTTTTATCCAAATTTCTTTCTAATTAAGAATTTATTTATCAGCCATATTAATAGCGAAGTAACCAAGAAATGAATTAAATAAGACCTTGGTTCTCCTTCTCCATGAACAGTTGTAAATACTCTATCCCATCTAATTTTCCAATTTTTAAATCCATCATTAATTCCCTCTATGCTCATCCAAATGAACACAGGTTTACCCACTATATGATCTTCAGGAACAAACCCCCAAACTCTACTATCCTCAGAATTATACCTGTTATCTCCCATCATCCAATAATAATCTAGTTTAAATTCATAGTTACTAGTTGGTACGTTATTTATAAGAATTGTATTGTTATCAACATCTAGTAAGTTTTTTTCATATTCTCTGATTATTCTTTTGTACAAGGGTAAATTTGTTAATGACAATTCAACTTTATTTCTTTTTTTTGGAATAATTATGGGTCCAAAATTATCTTCGTTCCAATCGAAAGTAATATCATTTGGGAAATATGAAACATTATATGATTTTGAATTTTTATAGACTCGTTTTATACTATCAACAGAATTAGAATTCTTTAACTTATCATAATCACTAGTTGTCAAACTTAAATTTTTCTCTTTTTGATTAACTTCTTTTACAGAAAGTCGATTATTTACAATGACGTCTCTTGGAATTCCATTTGAACCAGTAATTACACTTAAATTTGAAGGATCATTATCAATTATTTGTAAAATATATGGTCTAATTTCATTAAATGAATTTTGATTTATATTGTTTATAATAAACCTTCTTTGAAAATTATTAATTTCCAATTTAATCAACTCTCTAGCAGAAATTCCAGCTTTCGAATAAGCTTTATATCTATAAAGAGGTTTTGCTCTGTAAGGCAGTTCGCTTAATCTACCATTTATATAAACTAATCCATCTTTAATTTCTAATGTATCTCCTGGGATTGCTACAGCTCTTTTAACATAATTTGATTTTTTGTCTAATGGTTTTTTAACACCTTTTTCTCGTACAAAAAATTGTCTAACAGTATCAGCTGGCCAATTAAAAGTTACTATTTCATTTCTTTTTATGCTTTGTATTTTAGGAAATCTCAGATAGGGTAGTTGAGGTTTGTTAAGATATGATTTCAATCCAGTACCAATTATAGTGTCATGAACCATTGGAAATGATACAACTGTATTTGGAACTCTAGCTCCATAATGATACTTACTAACAAACAAAAAATCACCAATTAAAAGACTTTTCTCAAGTGATCCAGTTGGAATAATAAATGGTTGAATAAAATATGTGTGAACTATGGTTGCAAGAGTAATTGCATATACAAGAGAGCTTATAAATTCTCCAAAAGCAGGTTTGGGCTTTAGTTTTTCTTCATTAATAAATTTTGAATTTTTGTCAAAATTTATTGAATATATGTACAGTCCTAAAGTTGCAATTACTATTAGAGCATCTGTTTTTTTTGATTTACCAAATGAGCGTAGTATTTCAGTCCATATTGCAGGGAAAATAAATAGATTAACAATTGGAATGAATAGTAAAATTAACCACCACCAAGGCTTATTTAAAAATTTTAATAAAATCAATCCATTGTATATAGGAATGAAGCTATATAAAGGGTTGTAACCGGCCTTTTTATATAAATTGAATGTCCCTAATCCATGAACTATTTGAACTGTAAAAAAGAAAATTAACCATTCGCTCCAAATCATAATTTAAAATTGTTAAGAATCATAAAATTAAAACTTTATATCACTAAGGAAATCTTCCATAGTAAAAACACCTTTTTTTGAAATAATCCATTCCGCACACAGAACAGCTCCTAAAGCAAATCCCATACGGCTTTTAGCATCATGAGAAATAGAAATAGAATCAATTTCCGATTCATAAATAACATTATGCAATCCTTTAACATCATCCTTTCTTTCACATTGAATTTCAAGTTTATTTTTATCTTTTTTCAAAGACCACCCCTCAAGTGATAAATTATTTACTATTGGAATAGCTAATTTAATTGCAGTTCCACTCGGTTTATCGATTTTTTTTGTGTGATGAATTTCCTTCATCTTGACAGAATAATCTGAAAAATCTGACATTACCTCGGATAAGTATTTGTTTAATTTAAAAAATAGATTAACTCCAATACTAAAGTTGGGTGAAAACAAAAATGTACCATTACTTTTCTCACACAATAATTTAATTTCTTCGTAATTATCAAGCCAACCAGTAGTGCCGCATACTACAGGGATGTTATTTATTAAACACTTTTTAATATTTTCAACTGCAGATGATGGTGTAGAGAAAATGATTGCTATATCTGTATCTTTAAAATCTTCATTATTGTTTTCAATATCTATTACTTTTGAAATTTCATGTCCTCTAGAAACTAAAACTTTTTCAATTTCTTTACCCATATTTCCGTAACCAATAATTGCAACTTTCATTATAAACTTAATTTTAATTTAAAACCAATTGAACTTGAGTTTGTGAGATTGTCATTTTCAAAATATGGTTTTAAAGATAAGTTTTCATTTACATTATAATTTAATAAATGCGCATCAATGTTAGCGTCAAGTATATTTAAAAAATAAAACCCAACCATAAAAACCATAGATAAATCTTTATACCTTCTATGAAAATCCTGTCCATCAAGTAAACGATCATCATTAATTATTAAGCCCTGAAACTCATCATCTTTGAATCCTGCTTTTCTTCTCTTATAAGCATTTCGATATGAAAAATATTTTTTTCTGTTGAAATCATAAGAATATGCTGAAATACCAATTGCAGTGTATACAATTGGCACTTTCCATAATTTTTTATTATATAACTGACCTAAACCAGGGAGCACAGCAGAGTAAAAAGCTGCTTTAGAGGGTCTTAAAATGCTTTCATTATCAAAAGAATCAGACTGAGTAAATCCCTTTAAAAAAAAAGCTAATAAAAAAAAAGTTAATAATCTTTTATCCATTAAGTTTCTCAAGAATAGAAATTAAATCATTTTTATTATCGTAATTAAATGATATTTGAGCTTTTCCACCTTTGGTGCTTATTTTTAAATTATAATCAAACTTTTTATTTATTTCATCTATAATTTTGATTACGTCAGAGTCAATATTTTTAAATTTTTTATCTTTTTTTATTCCATTAAGATTTTTAATCAAATCTTCTGTTTGCCTTACTGATAATTTATTTTTTAATATTTTTTCATAAACTGATAATTGAATTTCATGACTCCCAATTCCAATTAACGCCCTACCATGTCCCATACTAATAAATTCATCTCTGATTCCACTTTGAATTATAGGATCCAATTTCAATAGTCTCATGTAGTTGGTAATTGTAGATCTATCTTTACCAACTCTTTTGCTCATTTGATCATGAGAAATTTTTAATTCTTCAATTAATCTTTTGTATGAAATAGCTATTTCAATAGGATCTAAATCTTTTCTTTGAATATTTTCAACAAGAGCCATTTCGAGAGATGTTTGATCATCTGCTTCCCGTACGTACGCTGGAATTTCGTTAAGATTCAAAAATTTGAAAGCTCTTAATCTTCTTTCTCCAGAAATTAATTCATAACTATCATTATTTTTTTGAATAGTGATAGGTTGTATTAGTCCTAATTCCTTAATAGACGATGCTAATTCTTCTATAGCTTTTTGATCAAAGTTAGTTCTTGGCTGATTAGGATTTAATTTTATATCGTCAATTAAAATTTTAGAAATAGAGTTTACTCGATTTTCAGAAAATCTATTATTGTCATTATCACTAAGTATTGCTGACAAACCTCTTCCTAAAACTCTTTTTTTATATGCTTTTGCCAAACTAATTCAAATTAATTATTTCTTGAGCAAATTTAATATAACTTTTTGACCCTTTACTTGTTGCATTATATTCAATTATACTCTCGCCATAACTTGGGGCTTCTCCCAAACTTACATTTCTTGGTATAATTGATTGAAAAACCATACTTCCAAAATGTTTTTTAACATCTTCTTTTACTTGTTTTGATAGTCTTAATCTGGAATCAAACATAGTTAGTAAAATTCCTTCAATCTCTAAATTTTTATTGTGTACTTGTTGTACACCTTTTATAGTGTTAAGCAATTTTCCGAGACCTTCTAAAGCAAAGTATTCGCATTGAATTGGAATTATTACAGAGTTAGATGCTGTTAGTGCATTTAACGTAATTAATCCAAGTGATGGTGGAC
>SGZB01000040.1 GCA_004321735.1 Flavobacteriales bacterium
CCAAGATTCAAAGCCATTTTGCCATTGAAAAGTATCTTTGTAATACTTAATAGCAGCTGCGGTTGGTGACAAAACTTTTGTAGCTGGAATAGCTTCAACATTCTTCATTGTTGATTCACAAGAGAAAATAAAAATAATACAGATTGTAAAAATTATTTTTTTCATAATTATTGTTTTACTTAAAGTTAAAAATTTTCTAACAGAATTAAAAGAAGAAGATATGCCTATGGTAGATATTTTTTATAAATATTTATAATTAAGCTTGAGGACTTCTGCAAGTTAGAGCATAAAAAAAGCCCCTCTTAGAGAGGAGCTTAAAGGGTGGAAGACCGGTCTCGAACCGCCGACCTCCTGAACCACAATCAGGCGCTCTAACCAACTGAGCTACAACCACCATTTGATTAGGAAAACAAATTTATATTATTTACTCTGATAACAAATATTTTTTCTAAACTTTTTTAGCTGTAGCAAAATATTGAAAATAAATATTTATGGAACAATAAAAGATCCTTTCCATTTATTATCTACCTTAATAAAATTAGCTCTTACATGTCCTCCTCGACTTAATTGTAACACACTCATATCACTTGGATAAAATTCTATAATTGAGAAATATCTATCACTTAAATTCTTATCTATCTTGTGTCCATCATTGATTGTATTAATTGGTGTACTTGGTGGATAAAAAGTAGTATAGTTTTCAGAACTGCTTCCCGCAATACCTTGCCAATATTTCTTTGTTAACTCATTGTTGTGATGAATTTTATATGATGCATTAAAATGAACTTGCAATCCTTGTTTATTGTTATAAAACAAAAGACCACATTTTAAATTTTTTCTTAATTCTTGAATTTTTTTACTCCTAAAATCTGTGTAAATAAGTAAATTTTTTTCTAAAGATAATTTCCTAAATACAACCCACCGTGATTTAGGTTTGTTTTCATTTATTGTTGTTAAAACAACATTTTTAAAAGGATGTTTTTTTTTTGATGCACCATTACTCAGTTCTAAAAAAACAAGATTAGGAATTTCATCAATATTATTGTTAGGTGAAATAATTGCCATGTTAATTATTTTAATCTATATTGTTTTTAAGATGACTAATTAAAGTATTCTTATATCTTCTATTTCTTCTAGTGGCTTTTTTCTTATTAGCTCTTTTTAAACACCTCTTATCGTTTACAACACTTTCCAAATCTCTAGCTTGTTCAATTTTTTCAAAATCCTGAGTACGTGTTCTTCTCATAATATCAAAAAGCTATTAAAACTGATCAATAAATGTTCCGTTGTACACTTAATATTAATTTATATCAGGATTTTGAATTTATTTGGCATTTAATTTGTTAATTCTTATTTGTGAAAGCTTTAAATTCAATTCCTATCAAAGGATGGTCATTTAGTCTATTTAAAAAAAAGAATATTAGTCCATTTGAAAAGCTTTTTGAAATTTTTAAAGAATTGATTACATATACATCTGGTGATTTTGATGAAGCTATTGAATGGTTGAAAGAGCTTGATAAGGAATATTTTTTAACTGACGAAAACTATACTATTGATGATTTTGTAGAAGAACTTCTAAATAAAGGTTTCATAACTACAGAAATAAGTCTAAACGGAGATAAAGTACTTAACAAGATTTCTGCAAAAATGGAAAAAGCTTTAAGGCAATTTGCTTTAAATAAAATATTTGGTCAAATTAAAAAATCTAAGTCTGGAAATCACAAATCAAAATATTCTGGATTTAATGATGATGATAACAACGATACTAAAATCTATGAGTTTGGTGATAGCGTTGATAAGATTGTCATGAGTGAAAGTTTAAAAAATATGTATAATAGAACTGGCTCTGATAGTTTAGATTTAATTTCTGATGACATAGTTGTACAAAATTCCACTTTCAATTCTCAAATGAGTACTGTATTGATGATTGACATTAGTCACAGTATGATACTATATGGTGAAGATAGAATTACACCTGCTAAAAAAGTTGCTATGGCTCTTTCAGAACTAATAATCACTAGATATCCAAAAGACACTCTAGATATTATTGTTTTTGGAAATGATGCTAAAATTATTCCATTAAAAAAACTTCCATATTTAAAAGTTGGACCATTTCACACAAATACAGTTGCAGGATTACAGCTTGCTATGGATATACTTAAAAAGAAAAAAAACAATAACAAACAGATACTAATGATAACAGATGGAAAGCCAAGTTGTTTAAAACTTAGTGACGGAAGTTATTATAAAAATAGTTCTGGACTTGATCCTAAAATAACAAACAAGTGCTACACTATGGCAAAACAAGCTAGAAAACTAAAAATACCTATAACTACTTTTATGATAGCTAGAGATTCATACTTACAACATTTTGTGAGAAAATTTTCTAATGCCAATGGTGGTAAAGCTTTTTATACTGGAATAGATAATCTAGGAGAAATGATTTTTGAGGACTACGAAAACAATAGAAAACGTAAAATATAATGAGTAAACCAAATATTAAAAATCTTGAAGAACTTGTATTATCAGGATATAAATCTAAGTCAATAAAAGAGGAACTGAGTGATAACCTATCAAAGATTATAAAAAGTGGAAAACCCACATTTTCAAATATTTATGGATATGAAAATACAGTTATACCTGATCTTGAAAGAGCAATTCTTTCAAAACACAATATAAATCTTCTTGGATTGAGAGGTCAAGCCAAAACAAGATTGGCTAGAAAAATGGTTGATTTACTTGATGAGTGGATTCCTGTAATTTCAGGAACAGAAATTAATGACGATCCACTAAGCCCTATTTCATCAAAGGGAAAACAAATAATTAAAGAAAATGGAAATAAAACGAAAATTAATTGGATTCACAGGTCAGAAAGATTTTATGAAAAACTTGCAACACCTGATGTGACAGTATCTGATTTAATTGGAGATATTGATCCAATAAAGGCTGCTAGTTTGAAACTTTCATATTCCGATGAAAATGTTATACATTTTGGTATGATTCCAAGAGCGAACAGATGCATCTTTGTTATCAATGAATTACCAGACTTACAAGCAAGAATTCAAGTTAGTTTATTTTCAATTTTGGAAGAAAAAGAAATTCAAATAAGAGGATTTAAACTTAGAATACCTCTTGATATTCAATTTGTTTTTACTGCTAATCCTGAAGATTATACTAATAGAGGAAGTATAGTTACTCCATTAAAAGATAGAATTGGCTCTCAAATCATTACTCATTATCCATATACATTAAATATTGCAAAAAAAATTACTCAACAAGAGGCAGACACCTCTAATGAAAATATACATGTACCAGAACTTGCGAGAGATTTAATTGAAGAAATTAATTTTTCAGCGAGAAGAAGTGAATATGTTGATTATAAAAGTGGTGTTAGTGCAAGATTAAGTATTACTGCTTATGAAAATCTAATAAGTACAGTAAAAAGAAGAATGCTTGTCAATGGTGAAGAAAAAAGCTTAGTGAGACTATCTGATTTTTCTGGAATTATTCCTGCTATTAATGGTAAAATCGAATTAGTCTATGAAGGAGAGGAACAAGGTGCAGATAAAATATCATTTCAATTAATTGATGAGGGAGTAAAATCTATTTTTTTAAAATATTTTCCAGAAATAAGCAAACTTGAAAAACCAAATGAAGAAACACCTTATGATTCACTTTTAAATTGGTTTATTCAAAATGATAATGAAGTATTTATTGGAGATGAATTTACGGACAAAGAGTATAAAAAAGTGATTAATGAAATAAATGAATTAAATAACCTTGTTAAAAGGTATTGTAAAAATATTGATATGAAGGATCATTATTTTATTAAAGAAATACTTTTATGGGGATTAACATCATTTAAAAAACTAACAAAAAACAGAATGCAAGACGGAATTGAATTTAAAGATTCACTAGGAAGTTATTTAAGAAATTTAAATTAATTCATCAAAAGACGAAAATCCTAATTTTCTATTTGAAATAAATCCCTCTCCATGTTCAACACCAATTAGTCTACCGAAATCATTTGATCTAGACTTTACAAAATCTAGAAAATTTTTTGTACTTATAGGTGTTTCAGGTTCTTTGCTTTTTGGATCATAAAACTGAGAGGAATAACATTTCACAGCATCCATTTTAGTGTCATGAAATCCAGAAACATCAAAAATAAAATCAGGATCAAGATTTTTCCATTGTATGTAGTGATAAATATTTTTTGGTCTCCATTGCTTTTGAGTATTTTCTAAAAAATCAACAGTATTAATTTTAGACAAACCACTTAAAAAAGATGCTTCTACAATAAGCTGAGAGCCTTTAGGATGATCAATATGTCGATCATCTGGAGCATTACAAAAAATAAAATCAGGTTGATATTTTCTAATTACCTGAATAATCTTTAACTGATGCTCTTCATCATTACGAAAAAAACCATCTTTAAAGTCCATATTTTCTCTTGTAGTGATTCCTAAAATCTTTGAGGCTTCTTTTGTCTCTTTTGTTCTTATTTCTGCAGAACCTCTTGTACCAAGTTCTCCCCTAGTTAAATCAAAGATTCCAACTTTTTTTCCTTGTGAAACTAACTTAGCGATTGTAGCACCACATCCGAGCTCGACATCATCAGGATGAGCACCAAAAGCTAAAAAATCTAACTTATCTGACATTGTTTTTTAAAGATTTATCTAAATCTAACATTAAATCTTCAATATCCTCAATTCCTACTGAGAATCTTAATAAATTATCAGAAATACCTAGTTTTTTTCTGATTTGAGGATCTACTTTTTTATGTGAAGTTTTTGATGGCGAGGTAATACTTGACTCAACACCAGCTAAGCTCATAGTTGGGCTGATAATCTTTAAATCTGAAACAAAATCTTCAGAATCGATTTTATCAATCACTTCAAAAGACATCATTCCTCCAAAACCAATCATTTGCCTAGAAGCTATATCATGAGATAAATGATTTTTAAGACCTGGGTAATATACTTTTTTGATTAGTGGACTTTCGTCTAAGAAATTAGCAAGATCTAATGCATTTTGATTTTGAGCATTGACCCTAACTGATAGTGTCTTTATACTTCTTTCTAAAAGCCAAACGGTATAGTCACTTAGATTAGCTCCATAATTTATACCTGATTTTTTAATTTTTTCAATATGTTCTGTATTACCACTTACTGATCCAGCTAAAATATCACTGTGACCACCCAAATACTTTGTAGCACTATGGATTACTAAGTCAATTCCAAAATTGATGGGGTTTTGATTTATTGGGCTTGCGAATGTATTATCTATGATTGAAATGATATCATTTTCTTTAGCTACTGATGAAATTAAGCTTATATCAACGATTTGAAGTAAGGGGTTAGTTGGTGTCTCAAAATATATAATTCTTGTGTTTTTCTTAATAGTTGATTTCAACAAATCAACATCATTGATATCTATATAAGAAAAATCAATATTAAACTTTTTAAACTCAGTATTGACAAGATTTATAGTTCCACCGTAGATAGAATCATGAAGGATAACGTGATCTCCAGACTTTAAAAATGAAAACATTGTAGATGATACTGCTCCGAGACCAGATCCGAATAAAATTGAATCTTCAGCACTTTCTAGATCACTAATTTTTCTAGATAATGCTAATTGATTAGGTGTATTAAAGTATCTTGGATAAGTATCAGTTTTTCTGTAATCATAGGTCGTTGCAGGATAGATTGGCGAAATAGAACCATGAAATTTATCATCAACTATATTACCAGAATGAACGCATTTAGTGCCTATTTTTTTTGACATTTAACTTGATTTGATCCAATCAACTATTTGTGGATCTTTTGGTTTTGTTCTAGGAGAAATTACTTTTTCAAGAACTCCTTCTTCATTAATTAAATATTTTTGAAAATTCCAAGAAACACTAGAGCTTGATACACCATTTCTTTCCTTGTTTGTAAGATACTTGTAAATTGGATGCATTGAAGATCCTTTAACAGATATTTTACTCATGATAGGAAAAGTTACACCATAATTCTCTTTGCAAAATGATTCAATTTGATCATTGGATCCAGGTTCTTGCCATAAAAAATTATTAGCAGGGAATCCAATAATTACGAAATTGTCGTCTTTATATGTTTTGTATAAATCCTCAAGCCCTTCATATTGTGGAGTTAAGCCACACTTGGATGCAGTATTGACAATCATTATTTTTTTTCCTTTCAATTTTTCAAATTTAAAATCTTCACCATAGATATCCTTGACAGTAAAATCATAAATTGATTTTTCAAATGATACTTCAGGACTTTGAGAAAAAATATTGAATATGCCCATAAAAAAAGATAAGATAAAAATTTTATTCATTAGTGATTAAATTATTTCAGCAGTCAAATCTGCAGCAGTTAGTTTCTTCAACCTTGGTTTTAGGTCAAAAAGTGTACCAGATTTAACAGAACACTTTCCTTTGTAATGAACAATAAGAGTGCATTGTTCTGCTTGAATAGGTGTGTGATCACAAATAGAAATTAAACAGTCAATTACATGATCAAAAGTGTTAATGTCATCGTTGTAGAGAATGATTTCATGAATTTCGGAATTCTCAGCTAAGCTTGATGATTCCTTTTTTGTTTTCTCTTTTACACTCATAATCAATATGTTAGTGCAAATCTACAATTTTAAAAATAAGTTAAATTGATCTAACAATATCAATGAAATCTTGTGGCGACAAAGATGCACCTCCAATCAATCCGCCATCAACATCTTGTTTTTCAAAAATGTCCCTGGCAGAGTTTGGCTTTACACTCCCTCCGTATATTATGGATGTATTGTCGGAAATCTTTTTTCCATATCTTTCGCTCAATAGATTTCTAATATATTTATGAATTTCCTGAGCTTGTTCTGGAGATGCAGTAAGACCAGTACCAATTGCCCATATTGGTTCATAAGCGATAACTAAATTTTCAGGATCTATATTGTCAATTTTAAATACAGTTTTATCTAATTGATTTTTTACTTTCTCAAAATGATTATTTTTCTCTCTGTCCTCCAAGCTTTCTCCAATACAGAAATAAACTTTAAAGTTATTTTTTAAAGAAACTTTAAGCTTTCTTAATAATAAATCATCATCCTCATTGTAGTATTCCCTCCTTTCTGAATGACCTAAAATAACTCCATCTACATTGATACTTTTAAGCATATGAATTGAAACTTCACCTGTAAAAGCTCCTTTTAAATTATCATTTACGTTCTGAGCTAACACTTTAATTTTTTCTCCTTGGCATAGTTCAGTTGATTCCTTCAAAAAAGGAAATGAAGGAGCGATACAAACCTCAACATCAATATTATGATCATATATTTTTTTAATTGACTTAATTAAATCAGTTGACTCATTCAAGTCAACATTCATTTTCCAATTTCCTGCTACAATTTTTTTTCTCATAAATTTCTTATTCTAGGGTCTAATATTTTATAAATTTCATCTACAAAGATATTAATCATTATAAATGAAAAACTAATTACTATCACTGATCCAATAATGACTGGAACATCTAACATATTTAAAGAATAAACTATCTCTTTTCCTAAACCATTCCATCCAAAAATATATTCTACAAATACTGAACCTGCCAAAAGACTTGCAAACCATCCAGAAAGTGCTGTAACAACTGGATTTAATGAATTTTTTAAACAATGTCTAGTTATTACTTGAAATGTAGTCAAACCTTTAGCATACGCTGTTATCACATAGTTTTTTTTCAACACATCAATAAGAGAGTTTCTCATCATCATCGATATTACTGCAATTGGCCTTATTCCAAGAACCAGTGAGGGTAATATCAAATTTTTAAGTTTAAGTTCATAATTTTCCCCATAGTCGTCTAACTCATATAAACTACCTGTCATATTCAAACCTGTTATATCAGACAAGAGATAGCCAAAAATCCAAGCTGCAATTATTGCACTTAAGAAAGAAGGTACACTCATACCTAAAGTGCTGAGCACTTGAATAAAATTGTCAATAATTGAATCTTTTTTCAAAGCTGAAAAAATTCCAAGTAGGATTCCAATTATCACAGCGATTAAAATTGAGGAAATTGCTAAAACAATTGTATTTGGGAAAGTATTTAATATTATAGAAGATACCTTAACTCCTTTTCTTTGATAAGACTCTCTTAAATATGGAATTTTGAAAACTATTGTATAGTTCCCTGTATTTATGATTTTTTGATAGGTATATTTTTTATTATCTAAGAAATTAAAATCATCCTGATTGTTTGAATAAATTGAAATAACTGAAAGATCATTCAAATAATATAAGAATTGAGTAAAAACTGGCTTATCAAATCCGTATTTTTTCTTAATTATTGTAAGTTGTTCTTCATTTTCATTTTGATCCATCATCATTCTTGCTGGATCTCCAGGCAAAACTTTAAACAAGAAAAAAATTACTGTAATAACACCAAAAAGAGTAAATAAAATATTTAATATTTTCATTTATCTTTTTCCGAAAGATGAATTAGTGCAAAAATTGAATAATTTATCATATCATGATAATTAGCATCTATACCTTCACTGATCAATGTTTTTCCATCATTATCCTCAATTTGCTTAACTCTCAATAATTTTTGAATTATTAAATCAGTAAGAGAGCTTATCCTCATATCTCTCCATGCTTCTCCATAATCATGATTTTTATCCATCATTAAATCTTTAACGACTTTAATCTGTTTATTATACTCCTCGATTGCCTCTTTTAAGTTTAGATCTGGCTCATCCGCTACACCTTTTTCAAGTTGTATTAATGCCATTATACAATAATTAATTATACCAATAAATTCTGACTCCTGTCCCTCATCAACCTTAGAAATCTTCTTTATTTGTAGGCTTCTAATTCTCTGGGCTTTGATGAAAACTTGGTCAGTTAAAGATGATAACCTCAGAATTCGCCATGCACTTCCATAGTCAGACATTTTTGATTCATAAATGTTTAAACATTTTTCAATTACTTCATCAAACAATAGAGATGTATTTTTCACAAATATATTTTACGTAAATTTCGATAAAATTATTCAATAAATCAGGTCAAAAATCTAATGAATATTAACATTCGAGGTGAATTATACAGCTTAGAAAGTCCAAAAGTCATGGGCATCTTGAATTTAACACCAGATTCATTTTATGATGGAGGGAAGTTTTCATCTGAAAAAAAAATATTAACACAAGTTGTTTCAATGCTTGAAAATGGTATGGATATTTTAGATGTTGGTGGATACAGCTCCAGACCCGGTGCAAAAAACATCTCTGTAAAAGAAGAAGAAAAAAGAGTAATTCCAATACTAAAATATCTAAGAAAAGAATTTAAAGATTTGATTATTTCTGTGGATACATTTAGAAGTGAAATTGCTAGAAAATCAATTGAGAATGGAGCTGATATAATAAATGATATTTCGGCAGGAGAAATTGATGAGGAAATTATGAATGTTGTATCTGAATATAATATTCCATACGTAATTATGCACATGAAGGGTGATCCTCAAACAATGCAAAAAAACGCAAATTATGATGACGTATGTAAAGAGATTATTTCTTATTTAGCTCAAAGAGTAAAAAAAGCTAGAGAATACAAGATAAATGATTTGATAATAGATCCTGGATTTGGATTTGGCAAAACTTTACAGCATAATTTCGAGATACTTTCTAATCTACATCATTTTGAAATGATTGATTTGCCACTATTAGTTGGTTTTTCAAGAAAATCAATGATAACTAAAGCTTTAGAAATTGAAAAAGAATTTGCATTAAATGGAACTTCTATATTAAACACAATTGCATTAATGAAGGGAGCTAAGATTCTTAGAGTTCATGATGTGAAGGAAGCAAAAGAATGTATAAATTTGTATAACCTAACAACAAACAATAGTGGAAATTCTTGATTTGATCGTTTCGACAATTCTTCCAATAATAGATATCATTTTAGTTGCTGTGATGCTATACTGGGTGTATAAATTAATAAGAGGAACTTCAGCGATAATTATTTTTAGAGGTTTTGTAATTATTTATATCATTTGGTGGATTACTGATATTGCAAATATGAATATTCTCAGTAACATTTTAGGTGGATTTATAAGTGTTGGAGTTTTTGCTTTGATTATTGTATTTCAACAAGAAATTAGAAGATTTTTATTAATACTAGGTTCAAATCGAATTACCAATA
>SGZB01000041.1 GCA_004321735.1 Flavobacteriales bacterium
AAAGAGAAATTAAATAAGATGAAATGAGAAAAAAACTTTCATCTATAGAAATTTCTGAAAATTTAAAAATCTTAGATTTAAATTGGATAATTGAAAGTGATAAGCTTATAAATAATTATGAATTCAAGTCATTTGAATCAGCAATAGAATTTATAAATCTTGTTGCTAAAAAATGTGATGAATTAGATCATCATCCTACTTGGGAAAACACTTATAACAAAATCCGAATTGAATTAAACACTCACGATATTAATGGGATTTCAAGTTTAGATTTTGAACTTGCAAACCACATGAACAAAACATTTAAAAAAATTAAAGATGGTAAATAAAAAGATTAAATCATTTATTATTAGTCTATGTCTGTTTCCAATCATTACATTCTCTCAAATTCATGGAACACAACATGATCAATTAATTCTAAGAGGAGCAACACTTATTAATAGCACTGGTGCTCCACCAATAGGTCCTGTCGATATAGTAATTGAAAAAAATAAGATTACTAACGTACAAGTTGTAGGTTATCCTGGTGTGGAAATAAATGAAAATAGACGACCTAAACTTTCAAAAAATGGAGTTGAGATTGATTGTGAAGGTTCATATGTTTTGCCTGGTTTTGTTGACATGCATGGTCATATCGGTGGTAGAGCTCAAGGTGCTGATCCAGATTATGTTTTCAAACTATGGATGGCTCATGGTATTACAACAATTCGACAACCAAGTGGAATGGGCACTGAAAGAATTTTAGATTTAAAAAAGAAGAGTTTAAAGAATGAAATTATTGCACCTAGAATTTTTGCCTACACAGGATTTAATTCGAGAGTTAAATCCCCTGAGGAAGCAAGAGAGTGGGTAAGAGAAAATGCAAAAAGGGGAGCTGATGGAATTAAATTTTTTGGAGCTCCACCAGAAATTATGCAGGCTGCATTGAAAGAAAATAAAAAACTAGGACTTGGCTCTGCATGTCATCACGCACAATTAGATGTTGTAAAATGGAATGTACTAAATTCTGCAAGAGCAGGACTTACAACAATGGAACATTGGTATGGATTGCCAGAAGCCTTATTCGAAGATAGAGTAATTCAAAATTATCCACCTGATTACAACTACAACAACGAGCAGAATAGATTTGAAGAAGCTGGAAAACTGTGGAAACAAGCTGCAAAGCCATATTCAGAACATTGGAATAATGTTATGAATGAATTAATATCTCTAGACTTTACAATTGATCCTACGCTTAATATTTATGAGGCTTCAAGAGATTTACATAGAGCTAGAAGAGCAGAGTGGCATGATGATTATACTTTACCTAGTCTTTGGGCATTCTATGCGCCAAGTAGGATTTCTCATGGTTCGTATTGGCATTTTTGGGGAACTGAGCAAGAAGTTGCTTGGAAAGAAAATTATAAACTTTGGATGACATTCCTTAATGAATTTAAAAATAGAGGTGGTCGAGTTACAGCAGGCTCAGATAGTGGATTTATTTATCAATTATATGGATTTGCTTTTGTTAGGGAATTGGAATTATTGAGAGAGGCTGGATTTCATCCGCTTGAAGTTATTCAATCAGCAACCTTAAACGGAGCTGAAGCTTTAGGCATAAGTAATTCTACAGGCTCTATTGAGGTTGGAAAACTTGCAGATGTAATTGTAGTTGATGAAAATCCTTTAGCAAATCTAAAAGTGTTGTACGGCACAGGAGCAATAAAACTTGATGAGAATAATGAAGCTGTTAGAGTGGGCGGAGTTAAATACACAATTAAGGATGGAGTAGTTTATGATGCAAAAAAACTTTTAAAGGAAGTTAAAGATCAAGTTGATTTAGCTAAGAAAGAAGCTGGATATAAAATAAAGCAACCTGGTGTAAATTGAAATTTTTAATACTATTTCTTGCTAGTATTTTTTCATTCTCACAAAGCCATAAGTTAGAGATTGAAATACCTAATGTTGATGAAGAAGGTATCATATATATTGCTATTTATGACAATGCTAAAGATTTTGATTCTGGGAATAATTCTCCAGAAATAATGGCTTTAAATATAATTGAACCTATTAAAGTAGGCTTATATAACAAAACTGTTGATCTAAAAAAAGGAACATATGGTGTAAAAGTTTTGATTGACACAAATGGAAATGCAGATATTGATTTGAATTTTTTTGGACTTCCTAAAGAACAATTTGGATTTTCAAATAATGTTTTAGGGCTTTTTGGAGCCCCAAAATTTATTAAAGCATCTTTTGAGCTTAATATGGATAAAAAAATTATTATTAATTTAAGATAAGTGAAAAAGCTGCTATTTTTATTTGCATTCATTCTTGTTTCTTGTAACAGTGATGAAGAAATAAGAAATTTTACTGTAACAACTAATGCCATTCCCCCTGAGGGAGGAACAGTAACACTTGAAACTACTCAAGAAACTACAGGAGAATATAATTTAGGAGACATAGCAAATATTAAAGCCGCACCGTCTGCTGGTTATATTTTTGAAAAATTTTCATCTAATGCAACTGTTGGCGGCTATGTTGCTGGAGGGTGACAAGGCGGTGCTCAAACACCTCTGTTCACATCTATAGAAGTGAGATGCTATGAATCCGTACACTGCTCAGAGGAAATTATTGTTAATGGCCATTTTGTAAAGGAAGATTAAGTAAATATTAAAAATGAAAAAACAACTATACCTTCTATTATCCTTACTGATTATTTCTTGTAGTAGTGTTGACGATGATGATGTAATTGATACAGATCAAAATATTGATTTGTTCTCTACTGAGGCTCGTGTTGTAGGCTATTTTCCATACTACAGATTTTCTTTGAATGATAAAATTCAATATTGTAAGGTCACACACTTAAATATTGCATTTGCTAATCCTGAGACGGATGGCACAATTGTTCTTCCAGGAAACTCTGGAGATTTACTTAAAAATGTAATGGATACTGCAAGATCACAAAACTCAAATATTAAAATTTATATTTCATTAGCAGGGGGTGGTTTTTCAGATGAAATCGCAAACACATGGAAAAATTTTCTTGCAAGTCCTCAGGATAGACCAATTTTAATTGAAAAAATAGTTTCATATGTGCTAGATAATGGTTTTGATGGAGTAGATGTTGATCTAGAATGGAGTCATGTGACTACTGGATACAGTGACTTTGTAATTGAACTTAGAGATGCGCTTAAAGCCCAGGCTAAAGGTATAACTGCAGCTTATCCATCAGAAACTAAATACGATAATTTAAATGCAGCAGCTCTAAATGCATTGGACTTCATAAACATAATGTCTTATGATTATACTGGTCCTTGGAATGCATCAGCACCAGGTCAACACAGCTCATACAATCATGCACAACGAGGTGTCAATTTTTGGAAAAATACGATTGGAATTAATCCTTCTAAACTTACTCTAGGAGTTCCTTTTTACGGTTACGATTTTCAAAATTCGACAACAGTTAAATCGTTTACTTATGGCTCAATGGTTGCTTCCGATGTTTCTAACTCAGAAAAAGATGACGTCGGAAATAAGTACTACAATGGTAGACCGACTATTGCTAATAAAGTTAAATTAGCAGCTCAAAATTTGAGTGGAATAATGATATGGGAGCTTGGACAAGATTCATTCTCAGAATATTCTTTACTAGAAACGATACATAAAACTTATACCGACCTGGGAGTTGAAACGACCGGTCTCTGTGGAAATTAACATTTTGATAATCTTCATAAATAGATTAATTAATAATTTTACAAAAAGTATTTTATGAAAAAATTTTTTTGTTTATGTCTTCTTCTTGTCTTAAGCTCTTGTGCTGTTAGTATTGGAAATGCAAAAAAGTATATTCCTGAGGTAAACAAATTCATATCTGGAAAGAAAGTCTTAATTTTTGAGTTTGGTGATTTAGAATATATTTCTGATAATAGAAAATATGGTAGAGTTGTATTTGAAACTTCAGAAATTACTAAAACTATAGCCCAATCTGGGACAGTCATTGGTTATGTACAAAGACCTGCAAACGACGAAAATCCTGAAAGATGGAGTCAATTGCCTCAATATAGCGCAGCCCAGGAGAATCCAACATATGTTTATTTTTCATTTGGTGAAGGTGTAATTAGAGTTTCACTTCAATCAGAAACATCAATTCAAAATGCAGCTGATTATTTTAGAGACAAAAAATTAAAGTTCATAATCTCAAACTAAACTACTTCATTTAAATATTTTACTTTTGTTAAAAATTTATTATGAATCAATTAGAATTTCTCAATACTGAATTTCTTGGAAACTCAGTTAAAAGCTATTTAATATTTGGTTCAGTTATATTTTTAGGATTAATTTTTAAATCGCTAATTAGCTCATATTTAAGAAGACTTATATATAAAATAGTTGGGGATAAAACCAATGTTGATGGAAAAACTGAATTTGATGATTTACTCAAAAAACCATTAAATTATTTTTTATTAATTATCATTTTATATTTCGCATTTGATGCCCTATCATTCCCAAGCTCATGGGGACTCGCTGGATCTGAAGAATTCGGAATTAAAATGGTAATTGAAAAAGGTGTTTCTTTTCTATTTATAACTACCATTTTTTGGACTCTCCTTAGAGTTGTTGATTATATTGGTTTAAGATTAAAACATAAAGCAGAAAAAACTGAAAGCAAAGTTGATGATCAGTTAATTCCTTTTGCAATTGAAATTGGTAAAGTGTTAGTTGTAATTTTTGGAGTTTTAATTCTTTTAAGTAATGTTTTCAGTGTTGATGTTACTGCACTAGCTGCAGGACTTGGCGTTGGTGGTGTAGCAATTGCTCTTGCGTCAAAAGAAAGTCTAGAAAATCTACTTGGTTCTTTTACTATATTTTTTGACAAACCATTTCAAGTTGGTGATATTATTACAGTTGGATCGATAACAGGTGTTGTTGAAAAAGTAGGGTTTAGAAGTACGCGTGTGAGAACATTTGATAAAAGTTTAGTAACTATACCAAATAAAAATCTAATAAATAGTGAGCTTGATAATTTAAGTTTAAAACCTGTCAGAAAAGTACACATTGATGTTGGATTAACATACAACACATCTGTTGATCAAATCAAAAAAATTGTAAAAGATATTCAGGATTTGGTTGATAAACATCCAAATACTAATGAAGACGGGTTAGTAAGATTTTTTAACTTTGGTGCAAGTTCATTAGACATTATGGTTATTTATTTTGTAAATAGTCCTGATTGGAATCTTCTAGTTGATACAAAACAAGAAATTAATTTCAAAATTATTGAAATTGTTAAAAAGCATGGAAGTGATTTTGCATTTCCAACAAGATCATTATACTTTGAAAATCAACCTAAATCATAGCAGTTGAAAAAAGGGAAAAATTTATTCCTAATTGTTTCAATTTCTGGCATTTTAATTTTTAGTGCTGGATTATGTGTATTTGGAGAATCCATTATTAGAAAGTATAATAATGATGATTGGTTTTTGATTGGGACTTTATCCCTTATTTTAATTAATGCTGGAATTTGTCTTATGATTAACTCCAAAAATTATCGTTAAATTTTTTCGTAATTATCGTATAGATATAAAGGTAGTGCCAAAGAAAATCCAACTAAAAACATACTAATAACATACTTGGTTATATTTAATTTGTCTTTAACAGCTTTATAAATTAGAAAAATTAAGAAAGTAGTTGCGGCTACTGTCAAATCCATAGAAATCATTCCCATAGGATGAGTTGAGAAAATATCTGAAAAGAATCCTTCCATACTTCCTTCATTAATAATTAAGAAATTTATTAGATGGTAATATGGTAATACGATACCAAGTATGCACAAGAGTAAAAATAATTTTTTCATGATTTATATTTATATTTAAAGTAAAACAACAAAATGAAAAAAACAATTTTACTTCTATTTTTTGCGTTAACTCTTGGATGTAATAAATATCCACCAATTACTGAAGAAATGGTGATTGAAAAAGTTTATGATCTTTTTAGAGCAATAGAATCAGAAAATGAAGACAGATCAAAATTTTTCGATGTAGTCACTGATGATTTTTTAATTTATGAAATTGGTCAGGAGATAAATAAGGATGATTTTTTAGAATTTGTTGAATCTTTCAATGTAATTGAAGATGATTGGGAATTAAGTGATTTTAAAGTCAGTTTAGATTATAATTCAGCTCATGTATATTTTAAAAATAAAGGAAGATTTGTAGTTGACACACCTGATGGAAAAGCTTTGCTAAATTATAGTTGGCTAGAAAGTGCTTATATGGTTAGAGACGGAGATGTTTTAAAAATTAAGTTTTACTTTTCTGACGCCGTTGAACAAACATCTGAACCAATTGAGTAAACTTAAAGTGCTTGTTGTTGGAGTTGGCAATATGGGTAGTGCTCATGCAAAAGCATATCACGAAATTGATGACTATGATCTGGTCGGATTAGTTGCGAGATCATCTAAAAGACGTACGCCTTTAGCTAAGGAATTAGGTGAAATCCCAGAATTTGATGATTTTGACATTGCTTTATCATCTTGTAAACCTGATGTGGTTTCTATAAATACCTATACAGAAAGCCATAAGGACTATGCCATTAAAAGCTTAAATAGCGGAGCTCATATTTTTATAGAAAAACCTCTTTCTGAAAATCTCGAGGACGCATATGAAATCATAAGTCTTGCAAAAAAGAAGAATAAAAAAATTGTTGTAGGATACATATTAAGATATCATCCTGCATGGAAGAAATTTATTGAGATATCTCAAACTTTAGGATCTCCATTAGTTATGAGAATGAATCTTAATCAACAGAGTTGTGGATCTCAGTGGGAAATACATAAAAATCTTATGAATTCTACTAGCCCTATTGTTGATTGTGGTGTACATTATGTAGATATAATGTGTCAAATGACTAAATCAAAACCCAAATATGTAAATGCTGTGGGTGCTAGACTTACTAACGAAATTGATAATTCAATGTATAACTATGGACATCTACAAGTGGTATTTGAAGATGGTTCAATTGGTTGGTATGAATCAGGATGGGGACCAATGATTAGTGAAACAGCTTTTTTTGTAAAAGATGTTTTTGGTCCTAAAGGATCTGTAAGTATAGTTGAACCTAAAAACAGTGATGAAATAACAAGTTCTGATATTGACAGTCATACAAAAACTAACCAGCTACTTATACATCATCAAGATAGAGATTCAGATGGGAATTTTTCTAAAAAAGATGAATACATCAGTACAAGTGATGAACCTGATCACGATCAACTATGTAAGTTAGAACAAGAATTTTTACTTGATGCAATAAAAAAAGACCTTGACTTAAGCCAAGGTCTTGAAGATGTTATCAATAGTATGAAAATTGTTTTAGCTGCAGACAAATCTGTCAGAACAGGTAAGCAAATTTCAATTGATTCTATTCAGTAAATACTTTATTGTATTCAGTTGGATCAAATGCATTATAAGACTCGACAACTTTTAATCCATCCCATTTAAACCACGCATATCCTCTCAAAACTAATAGCTCCCCTGTTTTTTTATTGGTTCCGTTCCATGTATACCAATAATTAGTATAAATTGAACCATTATTATAAAACATAGTAGTTGCATTTCTGTCAATATTTTTGATGTCATCAAAATATTCATGTCCTTGCAAAAAAGCTTCAGTAACTTCAGCTGCTGTTAGTTGAGCGTCGTTTACGTGAAAAATTGCATCTTCGGCAAAAATTGAAAGCATACCTTCAGCATCTTTATTTTCATATGCATCAGTAAAACTATTCATTAGTGCATTTCTTTCATCAGATGCTGAAATAGTACCAGACCATTCAGAATCATCAATTTGAACTTCCTTTGGCGTTTGACATGAAAATATCAAAGCTGCAATTAGAGTTAAATAAATATTTCTTTTCATAAATTAAAATTTAATTGGATTCAGCTACCCATTGTTCAATACGATAAACCTTACCATCTCTAACCCACATTCTATCAATTATGTTTGACTTAGTAACGGTACCATCTTTACCATAAGTAGTTTCATCAAAATTAATGTAAACACCTGCATTGTCCCCCTCTTCTCTTTTAAGAGGAACTATACTTCTAATATTTCTGACAATTGAGTCGTATGGGTCTGTCAACATTGCAAGAAAATCATTTGCAGGTATTGGTATTGGAATATATTCTCCTCCCTGTGGAGGTTTAAAATATACCGTGTCAGCAGAATATTGATTAACAACATCAAAATCCTTATTTGAATAAGCATTAACCATTGTTTTAGCAATTTCTACAGTCTCATCAGATGCAAAGAATAATTTTTCTCCAGCATACTGACCCATCATAATTTCTCCTCCTCCAGTTTCAACTTCAACAGTTTTAGTTTCACAACTAAAAAAAACTGTAAATATTAATAATAGTAATAGTTTTTTCATTTTAATAAAAATTATAGTAGGTGTTATTGTAGTGTGCTTGCATTCCATTCTCTCCACCTTTCACAAGTGGAATTACACTCTTAACAAAGTTTGGTTCTTCAGTATTTATCCTCCAGTCTAAGTATTCTTCATATTGCTCAAACGAATTCCAATATTCATAAATAAAATAAGTTTCAGTTTCCTCATTATAAAAGGCCTCTAAATGAGTACATCCTTCCCAGTTTCTAGTTACTGTTAATCCAGCTTCAGAGTCCATTAGTTCCTGAAATTTTTCAATATTACTTTTACTAACTTTCGCTGTAAACACAACTACATTTCTTTGAGCAGGGCCAACCGCATTTACCATTCCTGTTGCATCAAAATATTCACCAGTTGATGAAATTTTTCCATCTTCAAAATCAAAATTATGATAAGACATTAAGCTAAATTCTCGTCCAGTAGATAAACTTTTTCCAGACCATCTACCATAAGCTCTTACGCTTCCATCAGGTTTCATGGTTAGTGTATCAATACCAGGTAACCATACGGGATCATTGAATTTTACATCTGTATAATTTTGAACATAAAACTCAGCAACTTGTAGTGATGTATTATAATCAACTCGCCCCATTCCATACATTGGTGCTACATCCTGGACATCCTCGGATACTACTTCTTTCCATAAATCAATATTTCCATCCTCAAATGCTTGTACCCATTTCTTAGCAACAGCAAGATTAGATTGATAATCTGGGTTACTATCACAAGAAACAAATAAAATTGCTATTAGTAATAATTTAAACTTTTTCATAATTAATTATTAAATGATGAACAATGAGTATTAAAAAATAGTATAATTGCTGTTTGTATGAGCAATTGATAAGCCTTTTTCACCTCCTAACATAAGAGGA
>SGZB01000042.1 GCA_004321735.1 Flavobacteriales bacterium
TTAAAGTTATACTGTAATAACCCAGAAGCAGGTGTGCTTGAAAGAAACAGAATTAATAGTTTAAAAAAACTATTATTTAGTAACGACGATCTTAATTCAGATAAAATTTTAAATGATTTACAGAATCTTTCCCCTGACTTGATTGTTTTGGCTGGGTTTTTAAAAAAAATCCCAGAAAAAATAGTTGATCTTTATAGAAATAAAATCGTTAATATTCACCCTTCTTTGTTGCCAAAGTATGGAGGAAAGGGAATGTTTGGAATCAACGTTCATAAAGCTGTGATAGACAATAATGAAGAGTATTCAGGTTTCACAATTCATTATGTAAATAAAAACTACGACGAGGGAGACATAATATTCCAAAAAAAAATCATAATAGACACAGAGAATCCAGTGGATTTAGCAAAAAAAATCTTAGTTGAAGAGCATAAGTATTATCCGCAAATAATTGAAAATATTTTAAATGAATCCTGATATAATTATTTATACAGACGGCTCGTCAAGGGGGAATCCTGGTCCAGGAGGATATGGAATTGTTATGATTCAGCCAAAATCCAACTACATAAAAGAGTTTTCTTGTGGATTCAAAAAAACAACAAATAACAGGATGGAGCTTTTGGCAGTTATTGTAGCATTAGAAAAAATTAAAACTGAAAACCAAAAAGTAAATATTTATACAGACTCAAAATATGTTAGTGATGCTGTTGAAAAGAAATGGCTTTTTAATTGGGAAAAAAAAGATTTTAAATCAAAAAAAAACCCAGATTTATGGAAGCGGTTTTTAAAGATTTATAAAAAACATAATATTTCTTTTTTTTGGGTTAAAGGACATTCTAATAATTTATACAATGAAAGATGTGATCGTCTTGCTGTTGAAGCCAGCAAAAACAATGATTTATACGAAGATTTAGGACATGAATAACAAAATATTAATTACAGGAACTGTTGCCTTTGATGAAATAGAAACACCACATGGCAGCTCAGGAAAAATAATTGGTGGAGCGGGAACATATATTGGTATCGCATCAAGTTTATTAACTAATAATTTAGCAATTGTATCAATTATTGGCGAAGATTTTCCTGAAAAAGAAATAAAGTTTCTTAACGAGAGAGGAATTAATACAGACATGATTGAAAAAGTGACTGGAGGCAAGACTTTTTATTGGAAAGGAAAGTATCATGAAAACATGATAAATAGAGATACAATAATCACAGAGCTTAACGTTTTAGAAAAATTTAACCCTGTACTAAATCCTGAGTTTTCATCATCTGAAATAGTCCTTTTAGGGAATCTACATCCTGCCGTTCAAAATGCTGTAATTAATCAGTCAACAAACCCTAACAGATTTATTATTATGGATACAATGAACTTTTGGATGGATAATACCCTAGACGAACTTTTATCAGTAATAAAAAAAGTTAATTTAGTTATAATCAATGATGAAGAAGCTCAGCAGTTAACTGGAGAAAAAAATATTTTTAATGCTGGTGAAAAAATTCTAAAAATGGGCCCTGAAAAAGTAATAATAAAAAAAGGTGAACATGGGTCAATTTATCTGGACGCACAAAATAAATATATGCTTCCTGCATTTCCTGTTGAAAAACTTGTTGATCCAACTGGAGCTGGAGACTCCTTTGCTGGAGGAATAGCTGGGTTTTTGGCAACCGCAAATAAAATAGGAATAAGAGAAATCAAAGAAGCCATGCTGTATGGAACCTTGACGGCCTCTTTTTGTGTTGAAGATTTTGGAATAGAAGGTTTAAGAACATTAAACAAGCAAACACTAAACAAAAGGGTTGAAATTTTCAAATCGTATTTGACATAACTTTCACAACTATTTCGTTATTTTGTTTTTTAAACAATGAGCGACCACTTAAATCACGAATGCGGGTTAGCCTTAATTAGGTTGCTCAAGCCTCTGGATTATTACAAAAAAAAATACGGCACATCAACTTATGGCTTAAATAAGCTGTATTTGATGTTAGAGAAACAACACAACAGAGGTCAAGACGGAGCTGGGTTTGCTAGTATAAAACTAGATTGTAATCCTGGAGAAAGGTTCATGCACCGAGAGAGATCTGCAAACCAAAATCCAATTAAAGAGATTTTTAAATTATCTAATAATAGAATTCAATCGGAATTAAGAAATAATCCAAATCTTAAAGGGAATTTAGACCTTCAAAAAAAAGAGATTCCACACATTTCAGAGCTTTTTCTTGGACATGTTAGATATGGCACCTTCGGGAAAAATAGTAAAGAAGCAGTTCACCCTTTTTTAAGACAAAACAATTGGATGAATAGAAATTTAATTGTGGCAGGCAATTTTAATATGACCAACAATAAAGAGCTTTTTGATGATTTAGTTTCCCTTGGGCAACATCCAAAAGAAATGTCGGATACTATTACTGTCATGGAAAATATTGGTCATTTTTTAGATGAAGCTGTAATAAAAACTTATAAGAAATTAAGAAAAGAAGGAGTTTCTAAGCCAGATGCTTCTAAAATAATTGGTCAGCAATTAGATATTTCTAAGGTTTTAAAAAAAGCTACAAAAAACTGGGATGGAGGCTATGTTATAGGCGGAATGATTGGGCATGGAGATGCGTTTGTTGTTAGGGATCCGTCAGGAATAAGGCCGGCGTACTTTTATCACGACGACGAAGTTGCTGTTATAGCTTCAGAAAGACCTGTGATTCAAACTGTATTTAACACAGCTTTTGACGCTATAAATGAAATTGATCCGGGCAACTGTGTTATTATAAAAAAAGATGGAAAAATAATTCAAAAAAACATTACCAAACCCGATGAAAAAAAATCATGTTCTTTTGAAAGAATATATTTTTCCAGAGGGAGTGATGCTGAAATATATGATGAAAGAAAAAAGCTTGGAGCATTGGTTTTCCCTCAGATTTTACAGGCCATAAATCATGATTTAAAAAACACTGTGTTTTCTTATATCCCCAATACAGCTGAGGTTTCATTTTTTGGAATGGTTCATAAAGCTCAAGACTATTTAAACAATTATGCAGAAGAAAAAATATTAGAACTTGGAAGCGATATTTCTAGAGAAAAGCTTAGAAAACTTCTTTCATTAAGACCTAGAATTGAAAAAGTTGCTATTAAGGATGCTAAATTAAGAACATTTATAACAGATGATTCAAGCAGAGATGAATTAGTAAAACACGTGTATGACATTACATATGGTTCTTTAAAAGAAAAGGACAGTCTAGTAATTATTGATGATAGTATTGTTCGGGGAACAACCCTTCAAAAAAGTATTATTAAAATGCTAGACAGACTTTCTCCAAAAAAAATTATTATTGTGTCTAGCGCTCCACAAATAAGATTTCCAGATTGTTATGGGATAGACATGGCTAAAATGACAGATTTAATAGCATTTAGAGCTGCTGTTTCATTATTAGAAGAGAATGGGAAAAAAGATAAATTAGAAGAAATATATAAATCTTGTATTTCTGAAAACCAAAAAGAAACTTCCAAGATTAAAAATATAGTAAAGCGAGTATATTCAGATTTTTCTGACGAACAATTGAGTCATAAAATATCACAAATGCTTAAAGAAGAGGATATTAATGCCGAGGTTGAGGTTATATATCAAACCATTGACAATTTACACAAGGCATGCCCAAACAACTTAGGTGATTGGTATTTTTCTGGTGAGTATCCAACAAAAGGTGGTAACAAGGTGGTTAACCAAGCTTTTATAAATTACTTTGAAGGCTCTAACGAAAGAGCTTACTAAATACTGCTATTGTATTTTTCTCCAACTTTTGCCCAATCAATTACATTAAAAAAACCATTGATATAATCTGGTCTTCTGTTTTGGTAATTAAGATAATATGCATGCTCCCATACATCAAGACCTAAAATTGGAGAACCCTCACACCCTATTCCGTTCATTATTGGGTTGTCTTGATTTGCAGTCGAACAGATTTCAAGAGATCCGTCAGAATGAGCACATAGCCACGCCCATCCAGAACCAAATCTTGTAGCCGCTGCTTTAGAAAATTCCGCTTTAAATTCATCGAAACTGCCAAAAGCTTTTTCAATTGCAGAAAGAAGGTCCCCTGAAGGTGAACCTCCGCCATTGGGGCTCATTATTTCCCAAAATAAACAATGGTTGTAGTACCCTCCACCATTATTTCTAACAGCTGAGTTAGAAAGATCAAGGTTGGACAATAAATCTTCAATACTTTTTCCTTCTAAGTCTGTACCCTCAACGGCAGCATTTAGTTTTGATGTATACCCAGCATGGTGTTTTCCATGATGTATTTGCATAGTTTTAGCGTCAATGTGAGGCTCTAATGAATCAAAGCCGTAGTTTAGGTCTGGTAATTGGAAACTCATAGTATTTATTATAAATTGTTATATAAAATTACATAAATCATTTTATAAAGCGTGATAGAACCAAACATAAAAATAATTAACGCCAGTGCAGGTTCTGGAAAAACCTTTTCGTTAGTAAAAGACATCATTGTAACACTGCTGATAAATGATGAAAATACATACAAAAAGATTTTAGCTCTCACATTTACAAACAATGCAGCTAATGAAATGAAAAAGAGAGTCCTTGATGAGTTATATTTAATATCTAAGGAAATTGAGCGATCAAAAATATATGAATTGATTGCTTCGAAAATAGAATTAAAAAAGCCTGAGGTTTCTAAAAAAGCAAAATTCATATTAAATAGAATACTTCATAATTATAGTTTTTTTCAAATAAGTACCATTGACAAATTCAACCATAGAATTATTAGAACTTTTTCTCAAGAACTTGCTTTATCAAGTGATTTTAATTTAATCATTGATCAAGATGATTTTATAGAGGAATTTATATATGATTTTTTGGATAATATTGGATCAGAAAAACTCTTCACATCTTTATTAACTGACTTTTCTGTAAGCAAAACTGAAAGAAATAATTCTTGGGACATCACAAATGATTTGAAAGATCTCATTAAGTATTCTCTTAACGAGTCATATAACGAAGATTTAGCCAGGATTGAAAAATTAAATGAGAAAGGTTTTAAAAAAACTAAGAACTTCTACTCTGATACATGCAAGAGATTAAAAAATGAAATACTTAGCTTATCTAAAAGTTTACAGAACAAATATTCAGATTTAATTGATCAACAAGTTTTCACAAATAATACTTTCAATAGCTTTTTAAATAAAATTCAAAAAGAAAAAATTGACAAGATTGATTTAAAATCTATTAACAATAAAATCGAAACTAATACCATTATAAAAAAGAAATTTGAAATTGAAAAAAATAGATTTGAGGAACAAATTATTTTTGATTTAAAGGAAACAATAAAAAAAATAAACCAGTTTTCAGTTTTTATCAGCGCTTCAAATAATAATATTCAAAATGTATTAATTAACGAGCTTAAGACTTTTTCAAAGCGTTATCAAGACGAGAATAATATTCTGTTAATTTCTGAATTCAATTTGCTTATTTCTGAAAACGTGAGTAATCAACCAGCTCCATTTATATATGAAAAGCTTGGAACAAGATTTAATAATTATTACATAGATGAATTTCAAGACACCTCTAAACTTCAATGGAACAATTTAATTCCTTTAGCATCACATTCATTGTTAAATTTTGAAGAAAACCAGTCACCTGGACAGTTGTTTTTGGTAGGTGATCCAAAGCAGTCAGTTTATAGATGGAGAGGAGCAAATCCAGAAACTTTCACTTCAATTCTCAAGTCAGATCATATGTTTAATCTTGGAATTGAACATAAAAAGCTAGAAAAAAACTTTAGAAGCTCAAAAAACATTATTGAATTTAATAATGCTTTCTTTGAACATGTTTTAGCTTCTATTAACTCAAAAAAACTCAAATCAAATTTCACTTCATTTAAACAAAAATCTAACAACAATTTTAGTGGTAAAATTGAAGTTTCTCTTTTAGATAAAAACAAAGAAACATATAAAGAAAATACATTAGAAAAAATCATAGAAATAATTAATAAGAAATCAGAAACCTTCGATTTGTCTGATATTTCAATTCTTTGCAGATCAAATGATGAATGTAAATTAATTTCGGACCATTTGATTGAAAATAATATCAATGTTAATTCTGATGAGATGTTATATCTTGATAAATCAGCAGAAGTTTGCTTTATTGTCGATCTTTTAAGATTAATTTGTAATCCAAAAAATAAATACACCAAGCTTAAGGTTCTAAAATATTTAAGTAAATGTCTTGAAGTCGATGCATCAAAATTTTTAGTTGACAACACAGAGATATCAGTAGAAAAATTATTTGAAGAATTTTTTAATCAAAATTTTGAAAAACTAAAACCATTAACAATATATGGACAGGCAGAAGCCTTAATTAGCTCAACAACTTTTTTTGATAAACACTTAATTCAAACGAGCGGCTTGTTAGACTCAATTATCGACTACAATACTTCTTTTGATAAAAACACCAAATCATTTTTTGATTACTGGGATAAGCATAAGTCAAAATCAAAAATACAGTCTCCTCAGAACAGTAATGCAGTAAAAGTCATGACTATTCATAAATCAAAGGGATTAGAATTTGAAATTGTGATTCTACCGTTTTTTGATTCGAGCCTTACATCTAATAGAATGAAAACGTGGATTAATATTAAAAATGATGAAGAGGTAATAAGAGCAATGGTAGATTTCTCAAAAAAACTTCAATTTTTCAACGAAGAGACAGGAAAAAAATATAAATCGATAATTGAAAATCAGTTAATAGACAGCATTAATTTGATGTATGTTTCGCTCACTAGAGCAGTTAAAGAGAACTATATTATTTCAAAAAAAATATTTGAAGATGATCAAACTTCTTTTGCAACCCTTTTAAATACTTTTATTACAAAAAATCACGCAAATAAAGAAAACAATAAAATCATTGTTGGATCTGACGAGAAACCTGACACTAAATCAGAAAACAAGAATATCTTAAAATTAGAAAAGGATAAAAGAAATGATAAGGTTATGATTCAAGATTTTCTATTTAATAGTAAATATAAATCAACAACTACAGGTAGCCTCTTTCACTCAATCATGGCTGAAATTCATTATGATTTTCAGGTGGAGAAGGTTTTAAATGATTTTTATTTAAGGGGTTTAATCAATGATGAAGAAAAAAAATCTTTCTTAGCATCAATTAATCTGATTGTTAATGATCCATTGTTGCACGATCTATTTTCTCTAAACATTGAAGTTTTAAATGAAAGAGAAGTTGTTATGAATGATAAAAGTATTTTAAAACCTGATAGAGTGGTTTTTCACAATCCTGGGCTGATATCTATAATTGATTACAAAACCGGCGAGCAAATAAATAAGCACAAAATACAACTTAAAGAGTATGCCTCTAGCATGGAAGAATTAGGGTTAAAAGTTAAAAACCTTTTTTTAGTTTATACTTTAAGCACACATAAAGTGGTCAAAGTTTAATCTTTAAAGAACCCCTTATCTCTTATAAAATTTCAAAAAAAAGACATTATTTGTGCAAAATCATTAAGTTTGTGTTTGGATTAATCTGCAAAAACAATAAAATGAAAAAATTTGTAAAAATATTTTTTGTTCTATCTCTTGTGATATTTACTACAAATTCATTTGCACAAGACAAGAACAATCCTTGGCAATTTAGTTTCGGTTTAAGTGCTTTAAACTTCAACGGAACGAATGAGTCAGGTGAAGGTCTTTTTGATGAGTATTTCGGCCTTGAAGAGCACTGGAATGTTCAATCGTCAATAAGTACTGTTAGTTTATCAAGATATGCGGGTAACGGGTTTTCGGTTGGCTTTAGAGCTTCAATAAACAATTTCACTAAGTTGTCAGATGGTTTTGGAAAATACCCAGAAAACAGAGTTTCACCAATGGATATGAAATCCTTTGACATTCTTGTAACAAAAGACTTAAGCAAATATTCTTTTTACAACTTCGAGCCTTATGTTGAAATTGGAGCTGGACAAACACACGTTGAAAATCAACAAGATAATCACGTTAATTTAGGTGTTGGTGTTCATTATCCAATCAGCGAGAAGGTCTCTTTAAAAATAAACACTGTATATAGAAAGAATTTTAAAAATGATGGTTTAGTTGATTATGCTTCTAAAATACACCCTCATTTTCAACATAGCGTAGGTCTTTCAATCAATTTTGGAGGGAAAGATAGTGACCAAGATGGAGTTTATGATCAACATGATGACTGCCCTAAAATTCCTGGTCTTCCAGCATTTAATGGTTGTCCTGATTCAGATGGAGATGGTATTGAAGACTCTAAAGACGCTTGTCCTGAAGTACCAGGATTGCTAGAGTTCAATGGATGTGCTGATTCAGACGGTGATGGTGTAGCTGATCCTAACGATAAATGTCCTTCTGTCGCGGGTCTTTCTAAGTTTGACGGATGCCCAGATTCAGATGGAGACGGAATAGAGGATTCTAAAGATGAATGTCCTAATGCAGCTGGTCCTGCAGGTTATGGCGGATGCCCAGACACTGATGGTGACGGAGTTTCTGATCAAAATGATAAGTGTCCAGAAATAGCTGGTCCTGCTGATAATAATGGATGTCCAAACCCAACAGCTGAAGCTATTGAAAAATTGAATGCTCTTGGTGCTGTCGTTCAGTTTGAATTAAACAAATCTAATATTAAGTCTGAAGCATTGGATTTATTGCTTGCTGTTTATGAAATCATGGCAACTTATGGAAACACAAATTTCTTGATTGAAGGTCATACAGATACTTCTGGACCAAAAGTATTCAACGATAAATTGTCTCTTGACAGAGCTAACGAGGTTAAGTCTCATTTAGTAGATAAAGGTGTTGATGCAAATAGACTTTCTACTGTAGGATATGGTGAAGATAAGCCAAAGGAGTCTAACAAAACAAGAAAAGGAAGAATAGCAAAT